>NZ_CALIOS010000037.1:0-12895 GCF_938044715.1 uncultured Turicibacter sp. | reverse complement strand
AAAATTAGCGCAATTAAATTAATGATAATCGTCTGTGTTGTAATCATAACAGGCGACAATGGTAATGGAAATGAGACATAAGATGAAATACATAATAAGGTGATACAAATGGCCATTTTAGTTAAATCGTGTGTTTTCATTTTTAAGCTCCTTCTTTTTGGATTAATCCTTTAATTTTTAATTCTAAAAAGTCTCATGAGTCGATTTGAATTCCTACCTTTTCAAAAGATTCAATTCCGATTCCACTCTTACGAATGGTGATTTCCCCAGAATTCAGTCGAATGATAGTTGAGTCAGGCAATTTCACCATTAAGGCTCCTTCATGGTCTATTTCAATCGCTTTCCCAACTTGTTTAACTCCATTTTGGATAAAGTAAATGTCTTCTCCTAAAACGGTGGATCTTTCCTTATATTCTTCTAAAAAGTTAGCTGACTCTAAATTTTCACAAATCTTAAATACTTGATTTAAAATTTCAGCCACCAATTGATTGCGCGTTCCCAATTTAGGCTTAATCGATGTTGCAATCTCTTCTAGTTCTTTTGGAAAGATGTCGGTCGAGACATTTAATCCAATGCCAATCATGACACTTTCAACCCTTCCACTTTCAAAATCGGTGACTGCCTCCGTTAAAATTCCTCCTACTTTCTTTTCATTCAAATAAATATCATTTACCCATTTAATCTGTGTTTGTATCCCACAAACCACTTCAATCGCCCGACAAATCGCAACTGATACGGCTGTGCTGAGCAAGACTGAACTTTTAAGCTGTAAATTAGGATGTAAAATGAGCGTCATGTAAATTCCACTTCGCGCTGGTGAATAAAAAGCACGACCAAAGCGACCTTTTCCTGCACTTTGCCCCTCAGCTAAGACCACCGTCTGATGCTTAACTCCCAGTGTGAGCAATCGTTTCGCTTCTTCATTCGTTGACGGAATGATTTGGTGTAAGAATATATCGTTAGATTGGTAGCATGACTTTAAATGACTTTTAATACCGGCAACGGATAGTACATCACAAGATTTATGAAGTTGATACCCTTTATTTTGAATCGTATTAATCTCATAGCCATCCTCTTTTAATGCCGTGATGCATTTCCAAATTGCTGTGCGACTGACATTTAATTGATTAGCTAAGAGTTGCCCCGACATAACTTGATGACGATTTTGCTCCAGTATACTTAACAACTCTTCCTTTAAAATCATCTTTTTTCTCCTTTGTTTTGAATTTCAAACAGTTTGAATTAAAAAGAGTTTAGCATATCTCTATTATTACGTCAACTATTTTGAAATTCAAAGTTAACATGAAATAAAAAAACAAGAGTAACTCTCTTGTTTAATCAAGTAAGTTCTCTTGTTTTAATAATACATCAAGTTCATCAACTAATGACGTTAAACACGCTAAGACACTATTTGAATCCACTCCGACTGATTGTATTAACGCTTCGACGTTTTGTTGTAAATGCTCCGGACATTTATCACACTGGTGCATTAAAATATGAAGTAATCGTTTCTCCCCCGGATGAAACATCTCATTCACTGCAAATAAAATATCATAATAGCTCGCTAAAAAAGCAGTGACTCGATGATTAACACTATTTAAATCCCCTCGCGTTATGGCCTTTTTAATTTGCGCCTCATATGAGGAAAAACACTGTCTTAAAATCGGATAATTCATCCTAATGATATTTTGTTTTAAGGTTTTAGGATAGGATGTTTTATATTTTTCTTGTGTTTTAGAAAACTCCCCATGACGATCAAAGACAATCTGGGCATTTACCACGTTATGAACAAAACAGGTCGTATAACCGGTACTTGCCTGATAATCTTCCATGACGCGTTTTAATCCTGACACGATATCTTGCCAATCAAATAAACAAACATCGATTTCAATAGGATAATCCTTCAAAAAGAACTCGTCCCCCGTTCCGAAAAATCGATTATCAATTTCCATGTTAGATGAAAACTTCGTTGCAATGTTTCGGCGTTTTTCAACTGAAATGGGTGCAGTAATAAACAAATCGATATCGATATCAGACTGCTCATCTGATCGATTAGCGGCACGTGAACCTGCAATCGTAATGGCCTCAACTTCTTCAAGTTTACGATATTCCTCAATCAATTGCTTGATAATCCCCTCCATTATCTTTCTCCTCCTAGCGATCAAATTTTAGTTTCTTATAATAATATTGCTTATCCTCCTCTGTTATGTCACGAATCACACGGCATGGATTTCCAGCAGCAATACAATTGGATGGAATATCTTTCGTGATGACTGATCCTGATCCGATAACCACGTTGCTTCCAATCGTCACTCCTGGGTTAATGACCGTATTTCCTCCAATCCATACATCATTTCCAATCGTAATGGGAAACGCATATTCATACTCCTGTGCACGCAATGTCGCATCGATCGGATGTCCAGCTGTAAATAAACTCACATTAGGTGCAAATAATACGTTATTTCCTATTGTCACTTTGGCACAATCTAGTATCGTACAGTTATAGTTTGAGTAAAAATTTTCTCCAATTTCAATGTTATAACCATAATCACAACGAAATGGTGGCTCAACAAAGAAATTTTCACCTGTCTTTCCGAGCAATTCTTTTAACAGCGTACGTCGTTCATCGAGTTTAAACGGATGCAACGTATTAATTTCATAAACAAGTCCTTTCGCGCGTTGGCGTTCTTCGAGTAACGTGTCTTCAAACGCTAAATAAGGTTTTCCACTTAACATTCTTTCTTTTTCAGTCATCATTTTTCCTCCTAAAATGTCTTCTTCTCAAATTTAAATGGGTACGATAGTTGTTCTAGCGTCAACGTTTTTAATCCATTCATATAATCGGCATGAATATCATGACGATACTTAAGTGTTGGCATATGAACACCTGGAATCATTGTCTTAACCTCTGATTCAATCCGTTTTAAATCTTCTTCTTTTACACAGCGTCCTGCTAAAACGATTACTGCTGGATTAATAATCGCAATAAGTGACGCGATACTTTTCGCGGCTAATTTAACCATGGTGTCTGGTTGTTTGAACTGCTCTAGTTGTTCACTTCTTAGGATCCCCAACGGTAAGAACGATAACTCTCCTGAAAAGTTAGTTTCACCTTTCACCACTTGTCCATTCACAATCAGACCGGCTCCCATGTAGTTACCATCAGGAAAATAAACATAGGCTATGTTTTTGGGGGATTCATCCTCTTGTTTTTGATAGTAACCATACGTGATTAAATTCATATCATTTTGAGCGACAATGTCAATCTTTAATTTGTCTTCTAACTTCGAAACAATGTCCACCTTTTCAAGCCTCTTGATATCACAAACGCCAATCACCCCTTCATGCACGACACCCTGGACCCCAATTCCTGCTACTTTAATCGCTGGATAAACATCTTTTAGGCGCTCTAATTGTTGTTCATATACGTCATACGTAATCTCGTCATAATAAATCGTGTTTTCTTCTAAACACTCACCTAATAAATTACAAACTTGATAACTGATAAAATGCTCATTCCCTTCCGTTCTCGCATATAAACAGACGATTTGAGCATAATTGGCCTGATACTCATAACGAATAGCTGGACGTCCTCCACTCGAAGGATCCACTTGTTGCTCTAACACTTCACCCGTTGCAAGTAACTCATTTAAAATGGTTCCACAGGTCATAACACTAAGCCCCGTTGCTTTAGCAACTTCAGGTTTTGTCGCCGATTTCAGTCTTTTAAGCGTTGCTCTTACAAGCTCTGTATTGATTCGTTTCACTGTCATCGTTGTATTGACTTGATTCAAGAAAGTTCCTTCCTTTCACTTTATAAAACTATTTTATAAAGTCTATAAAAAAACTTATTAAAATACCTTTAAAAAGTATCATAATTTTCTTTTGATTGCAAATAGGTAACCGGAACTCCAAAAAAAGTCATCCAGTGTCCCTGGATGACTTTTTTAGGAAAGTACTAAGCGTTTGGTGGCGATTTTTTCGATAAATGTTTCATCATGTTCAATAAAAATCATGGTTGGTTCAGATTGTAAAATCGCCTCTTCAATCGCTTTTCGGCTTAATATATCAAGTCCATTCAGCGGTTCGTCCCAAATAAGAACCTGACTCGGATTATAAAGACTTCTAGCCATCTCAACCTTTTTTAATTCTCCTAAGCTAAAGCTTGATAAATCACGCAAAAAAATGTCACGATGACAACTAAGTGCTCCTAAAATACTTCTAAATCGTGCTTCTTCAAGTTGTTCAATTTGCAAAATATCACGCAAAAATCCAGACTGATACTTCGGAAATTGAGACACATAAGCCACCTTTACTCGATTATCACGTTTAATCATCCCGTCGTATGGAATTTGTTCTAATAAACTCTTAATTAATGTCGTTTTCCCACTTCCATTAGGGCCTTCAATAACCAGGCGTTCTCCTGCTTCAAGCGTAAAGCTTATATCTCGTAAAATCATCTTATCCCCATATGAAACATTTAAATGTGACACTTGGTAAAGTACGGATACTTGCTGATGTTGAGTAATTTTTAAATACGGAATATGTTCTTTGTGTTTGATGAGTTCCTTTTTCTCCTGTAATTGTTGATCGATACGTCTTTCCACATGTAATGCACGCTTCATCATTTTAGCTGCTCGATGACTGACGAATCCCTTATCACCGGCTCCAATTTTTTCTTTCTCACGCGCATTTGACCAATTACGTCGATCTCTGGCGACTTCCTCTAGACGGCGAATATCTTTTTCAATTTTGTCTCGTTGCTTTAACTCAAACTCCCTCTTCAACTCGTAATCATATTCATATGAACTGTAATTTCCTTGTTGAACCACGACAGAATGGCCCTGTAAAGCAATAATATGATCCACACACGCATCTAAAAAATGACGATGATGAGAAACCAATAAAAATCCCGATTTACATTTTAGATAATTGGACAGTTGCTCAATCCCTTCTTTATCTAAGTGATTCGTTGGCTCATCTAGCAACACGAAAGTCTGCGGCCTTAAAAATAGAATAACCATTTGAATTTTCGTTTGCTCTCCACCACTTAGCGTCTCATATTCTCTTGATAAGATATCATCTGAAAGATTTAAACGATGAATTTCTTTTTTTATTTTACTTTCAATCTCATACCCATCATATTCTAAGTAGGTGTTAAGCGCCTCGTAATAATCTTCTTCAGATGCCTCCCCTTGTAAAAAAGCGGCCATGACTTGTTCACATTCGACATAAGGGCCAATTTCTTTTTTCATTAATTCAAGGACAACCCCATCAGAATGCTTAAACGTAATCGGAAAAAAGGCTGTTTCAATTTCTTTTTGGCAGTCTCCTGTTGTTAACTTCAAATCTCCATGAATCAATTTTAACAATGTCGTTTTGCCCATTCCATTTCTAGCAACGATTCCACTTTTCCATGTGGCCTCAATATCTAAATTTAATCCTTCAAATACTAACTGATTCGTATTAGGATAATGAAACGAACCATTCAAAATACGTATCTTTGGCATTTTATCGCCCCGATTATGATTTTGAAATCGGTTTCCATCATTGAGTTGCTAACCATTAGTTAAGCTCTTTTCAAAAACAATAAAAAAAATCGATGAAATGATTCATCGACAACGAAAAAGTTTTCTGACCTTAAGGTGTGTCCATTCATTTCTTAACTAATGTCGCAACGCATAACAAAAAATGTGAGGCATTCTCACGAACAAACCGATTATGCTTTTGCGATTTTTCAATTAGTTAAGAACTGTATTCATGTTTTCACCTCATTGTTCGATTATTAATAACAGTATATGCTAACAATTATTTTTTAGTCAATTCTTTTCAACTGAATGACTCAGATTTTTTTCGACACTTTCTTTTAAAATCTCGAATAAATCACCGTTCTTTGCAAAACGTAATAACATAGATATTTTGAATAAAGGATGGGAATTATTATGGTTAATTTTAAATACTCAAGTCTATTTACCCTTTGTTTTTGTTGTCTTTTAGCTATATCGGCTCCCTCAGTTTTAGCTCATACAGATGAAGCCGATTACTCTCCTAAACAATACCCAAGAATTGAGGATACATCTGTTGATCGTAATGAAATTGTCAACATCCCTGATCCCGCCTTAAAAGCTGCGATTAACGCAGAGCTTGGACAATCATCAGGTGCTGACATTACAAAAGGTCAACTAAGAAGTTTCACCGGCATTCTTTATTTAGACCATAAAGGAATCACAAACATTACTGGTTTAGAAGAATGTGTAAATCTAGTGGGTCTAGATTTATCTTATAACGATATACAAGATCTTTCTCCTCTTGCTTCTTTGTCAAAACTGACAAACCTTTATCTTGAAAACAATCAAATTCAAGATTTATCCCCTCTTGCTTCTTTAAATAAGTTACAAGAACTGCACTTATCTCATAACACTATTCGTAACGTCAGTCCTTTACATCAACTTGTTCACTTACAGATGCTTCATTTAGCTGACAACGAGATTGTTGACATTTCTAGTTTAAACACCTTAAGCAATTTAACTGAATTAACACTTGATCATAACCAAATTTATAATATTTCTGGCTTAAGCAACTTAACAAACCTCATAACCCTAACACTTGATCGTAACCAAATCGAAGATATCTCTGCCCTTGCGACCTTAATCAATTTAAATGCTCTTGACTTATCCTACAATCATATTAAAATTATAAATGCCTTAGCCTCTCTCACTCGATTAAGTGTTCTTTATCTTGATTACAATCAAATTAATGATTTATCGGCGCTTTCTTCACTTATTAACTTAACAAAATTAGGTCTATCAAATAATAGCATTCAAGATATTAGCCCCCTCATGACGCTAACAAAATTAACAGAACTTAACTTAATGCAACAACGTATTACTTTAAGTGGATTAAATGTCTTTTCTGGTGAAAATGCACATTTACTTAATCCAATTCATGATTTAGATTCTGCTTTCATCACGCCGGTAACCATTTCAAATAACGGGTACTATGAAGAAACAGAACATACAATTAACTGGCTTAATGTTTGGCAAGCTCAGTATGAATCTTTCACTTTTGAACAGGCAGTCAGCCTTGGTGCAGCTTCAACCCTATTTAGTGGTCAAGTGATGATTCCACTTCAATTCAACGGAAACGCTGCTCCAATTTTAATCATCGATGATCCACTACAACTTGAGCTCAACCAACTATTTGATCCAATGGATTACGTAACGGCCTACGATGAAGAAGATGGTGATATTACTGAATGGATTCAATTAAAAGAAAATACCATTGATTTAACTCAAATTGGAATGTATCGCTTAACCTTTGAAGTCACAGATTCTTACGGTTCGACAACGTCTAAAACCGTTACAGTTCAAGTGGGACCTCGCATCGCTCCTGAAACTGGACTTTCAAGTATTCTCCTCCCTCTAGGAGCCTTAAGTATTGGAACGGGGATTTGTTTAAAACGACGAAAAAAATAAAACTCGCAAATGCGAGTTTTATTTTTTTAACTTTAATTGTGTCGGATAAGAATAAGGATTTAGTACCCAATCCTCACATTCGACTTCTTCATCCCCGATGGCTTCACCATGAAAATAATACCCGTGATAACTCATGCACACATTAAAGACATTGTGCTCACACGTTGCACAATTTACCTGTTGCTTTTCTTTCATGTTTTATCCTTCTTTCTTCATCATTAATCTTTCGCCAATGATCGCACACTTCGAATCAGGTCTGTGTCCAATTTGAGATGTTTTAACGATTGGTAGCTGTGGTAAATTAACAATGCTTTTAACAAGAGATACGATATCTGGTTCATATTGCTTTTGTTCCATCTCCGTAAAACTTCCCAAAATCAGTCCATTAATCTGCTCAAATACCCCCATCTGCTTATACTGATTTAAATACGTCGCCATTTTTGCCACATCACCACTATAACTTTCTAGCAATAAAATTTTTTTCTCGAAACTTGGTAAATAAGGAGTACCCGCTAACTTTAAAAAGCAACGAATATTTCCACCGATAAGCTCTCCTTCCAACGTTTCTCCTTGAATCCATTCAACATCGAACTGAAACAAGGTATCTTTTTGGTGAAATAGCGTTTCTTTAAACCACTGTTGCTGCTTTGAGGCATCCTCACTTACTAAGTTACGAATTTGATATAAATACGTCTTATGGTGGGTTTTCGTATATAATCCATTTACAACCACCGACAAATCACTATACCCGAAAAATGGTTTTGGATAACGTTTCATGAGGTCATAATCTAAATAAGATAAAACGCCATTTGCTAAATCTCCACCTGAGACATCAAAAATAGCTACAAGCTCATCATTTCGGTAAAAATCCATTAACATCTCTGCTTTTTCTGAATCAGATGCCTGAAAGACACTCTCTTGGCGGTACAATTTAGGTGCCCAAATAACATTAAGTCCCATTTCCTTTAATACCTGCTCTAATTGTTCAAACGTGTCTTTCATCATTAGAGCAGGACCATTAGATAAAGCAATGAGTCCGACACTGTCCCTTTTATGAAGAAGAGCCATTAGCATGCTCCCCCTTTATGATCTTCTAGAGCCTGACGTTGATGTTTTTTATTAAACGGACTCAACATAATCGCTGTACTAAATAATCCGGGATAATTTTTGCTGAGGTAATTTAAATAATGACACCATTCATAAGTTAAGTAACGATATAAAGCTTCCATATCATGTGTCAGATGGAGTTTTTCCGTTTCTGTTAATGACTCATAATCTCGCATATCTAGTTCTTCTTTTAAGTGTAAGATTAACATTAACATTTCAGTAAATGTTTCATGATCATGCAAACTTTCATTTGTGACCAGCGTGATCAATAGATTTTTCCCTTCATGTAAAATATCATGTAACTGCTTTAAATCCACTTTATCAAGAGAAACTTCATAGTGATAAGTCGAGTTTAATTCTTGTAATCGTTTAAAGTAATTTTCATCCCAAACGGAAGGATCTTGAACACGTAATTTTTTACAAACATAGACGTTATCATCTTGCTCTACAAAATAAGATAAAAGCTGTGTCCCGATTTCGGCATAGAAAACGCCAACCAACATATTTAATTTCTCTTTAACATGATGACTCTCACGTTTTTCAAGTAATCGTTCAATCACGAGGGTTGTAAAGAACACTTCCATTGGAATAAAAGCAATATCAGCAAATAAAAAGATTAACGTGTGATGCAAATCTTTAAATATGACGACATGTAAAAAGTGTAAAAATAATGAGAGAAGAATCAATCCGACTCCAATCCAAATCATTTCTTTTGTTTGTTTCTTCATTGGTTCACCATACTTTCTGACTAACGTCTTAACCTGTCTTCATTTAACCGATTAGATTTAGAAGTAACGTTAATAACGCTTTACTCACCTATAAATTATAAACAACCTTTCCATTTTTGACAACTTAAGCTATTTAATTGCTTTTTTTTACTACTCTATTCTATTATGGCATTAATCTTCTAATTGCCTAATTACCTTATCTTTTTTACATAAACTATATAGAGCTGATCAATTAATAAAGAATATGGAGGTGTGTTTATTGACGAGAATTTTAAATAATATAGCAACAATTAAATATTCGTTTACATCTGAAAAGGAAGTCTTAAAATCAAATTTCAGTGAAAACAACTTATCACAACTCACAACCTATCATCCAAGTATTTTTGTTTAAAAAATAAAAGGTGTTGCTTCTGTGGCCCCAAATGAAATCATTAAGTATTCAATACTTTCTTTAAATAATGGAGATACTGATTTACATGATATCGTCTTTCGTGAAATATTTGATTCTGACTTAACCCCTATCTGGGAAAGCATTCATATTATTCTACGAGAGAATCATATTTATCCACCGGAAGAAACAGTGATTTCCTACGAAACCGCTTAATTTGATCATTATTATGACATTAAAGCTATCGCCACCGTTCATCCGCTCAATGAACTCATTTTAACAATCGCTGTCAACGTCAGTCATGTCGCTTCCTTAAATGATATCGTATCCAATACTGTCAAAATAGGATATACCTACACAGAACCAAATTCTCAAAATGAGATTTTATTAAATCCTAGAAACGGGAAACAGGACACCCAGTCTATCACAATTGCCAATCATTAGTGTGTATAACAAAAGAAGTTCAGTCTGTGACATTTCATGATGAACCGTCTGGTATGAAGATGACAACTCTTATAAATTCAGATATAATCGCCTATCTCATCAATCTATGACACTTGGGAAATTTAACTGCGATTAATGTCCCTGGTACCGACTTATTACCTGGAGAGTTTCATGTCCTGAGTCCAACAGGAATTTCAATTACGCCTCCTTCGATGACAATGAATGACCACTTATCTGAAAACAATTTATTTTCTTTTTCTGGAATTACACTTCCAATGGGGCTCATTTCTGTAACTGATATTGTGCCATGTTACGCTCAAATTCAAATTATAGGTCAAATTCTCATGTAATGTAATCTCAATTTATCAAACTATAAATTAAGTATGAGACAGATATTCAATCTAATTCCCCATACTTTTTTGTCATTTCATTTAAAATTAGAATCTTCCTTGTATAACACTCATCTCCATAATCTGTCTCGCTTCCTAAAAAAACACCTTGAAGGTTAAATCCTTCAAGGTGCTCGATACATCTAAGACATAAAATATTTTAGAAATATAGTCTATTATTTCATTAATTGACAAACATTATTTGTAAATGCCACTGGATCTTCAATCGATAATCCTTCAATTAATAAAGCTTGGTTATATAAAACATCTGTATATAAATCAAACTTTTTGCGATCTTGTTCATAAGCCGTTTGCAATGATTTAAACACTTCATGATTTACGTTAACTTCTAAAACTTTATCCGCTTTGACTTGCTGAGCATTTGGCATGGCATTTAATACTTTTTCCATTTCAATTGATAACTCTCCTTCATTTGCTAAGCAAACCGGATGAGTTTTTAAACGACGAGAAGCACGAACTGATTTTACTTTTCCTTTTAAACTTGTCGCCATGTTTTCAAAGATTGACGCAAATTCTTTTGTTGCTTCTTCGTCTGCTTGATCCGTATCTAAGTCTAAGTCGGCACTCGACACTGATTTGAAATCTTTTTCGCTATAAGTCATTAGCATCTTGATAGCAAATTCATCAATGTCCTCTGTAAAGAATAAGATTTCATATCCTTTATCAAGCACGGCTTCTGTTTGAGGTAATTTTTTAATACGCTCAATTGACTCTCCAACGGCATAATAAATATGTTTTTGATCTTCTGGCATGCGAGATACATATTCTTCTAATGTGACTAATTTATCTTCATGTGATGATTTAAACATTAATAAATCTTGTAAGACATCTTTATTTGCTCCAAAATCACTGTATACACCGAATTTTAATTGACGACCGAATGACTCATAGAATGTTTCATATTTTTCTCGGTCATTTTTAATCATTTTTTCTAATTCGTTTTTGATTTTTGTTTTAATATTTTTCGCAATTAATTTCAATTGACGGTCATGTTGCAAGATTTCACGTGAAATGTTGAGTGATAAATCCTCTGAATCGACGATTCCTTTTACAAAACTAAAGTAGTCTGGTAAAAGGTCAGCACATTTATTCATAATTAGTACACCGCTAGAATACAACTCTAATCCTTTTTCATATTCTGCTGTATAGAAATCATATGGCATTTTTTCAGGAATATATAAGATTGCATTATAACTTACATTTCCATCTACACTTAAATGAACATGTGCTAATGGTTTGTCATATCCAAAATGTTTTTCTGTGTAGAAATTCTCATAATCTTCATCACTTAATTCACGTTTATTTTTCTTCCAAATTGGAACCATACTGTTAACTGTTTGCTCTTCGGTTACTTGTTCATACTCATCTTCACTACCTTCTTTTAACTGTGAAGACACAATATCCATTTTAATTGGATAACGAATAAAATCTGAATATTTTTTGATAATTGATTTTAATTTATATTGTTGTAAGTATTCATCGTAATTTTCATCTTCATTATTTTCTTTTAAATGTAAGATAATATCTGTTCCGACTGTCGCTTTTTCACATGGTTCAATGGTATATCCATCTGCTCCACAAGATTCCCATTTGTAAGCTTGATCAGAATCAATTGATTTTGAAATCACAGTTACTTTATCAGCGACTAAGAAGGCAGAATAGAATCCAACTCCGAATTGTCCGATAATATCATGTCCATCTTCTAATTCAGTCTCTTTTTTAAATTGTAATGATCCACTTTTTGCAATGACCCCTAAGTGATCATCTAATTGTGCTTCTGTCATCCCGATTCCCGTATCGGAAATCGTAATTGTACGGTTTGTCTCATCAGCCGTTACTTTAATATAATAGTCCTCTTGATTAAAGCTTAAATTCGAATCTGTCAAGGCTTTATAATATAGCTTGTCAATGGCATCACTTGCATTTGAAATCAACTCACGTAAGAAAATTTCTCGATGGGTATAAATAGAATTAATCATTAAATCTAATAATCGTTTTGATTCGGCTTTAAACTGTTTCAATTCAATCGCTCCTCTGTTTTTACTTTATTAGCACTCTTAATAAACGAGTGCTAATTTGTATAATTCTTATATATCATATCTAAAAATGCCTGTCAACTATCTTCAAAGATTCAATATCAACTTTTTGCTTTTTTGATATTGAATCTATCATTTTATGATGTTTGTGAGGGTTATTTCTTAGCAAAAAAACTCCCTCATTGCCATTGTTTCCCCACGCTTATTGTGATAGGATTATCGCTATAAAAGGAGGCTTTATTAATGAAAAAAAGAAGGATTTATTTTTTTATGGTGGTGTTAACCATTGGACTCGGACTAGCTTCTA
>NZ_CALIOS010000036.1:0-2958 GCF_938044715.1 uncultured Turicibacter sp. | reverse complement strand
ACTTGATTATCTTATCATGTCTGTCGAAAGTTGTCAAACCTTTTATCCATTTTTTATCTTTTTTACTTATTGAAGAATTTGTATATAATACTTACTTTATAAAAATACTTTTACAACCTAATTAATGGTGTGTAATACTTTTTGATATAACAATAAAAGTCACATCTACTCACTATTTCATTCCGCTATATCTACTAAACAGTATTAAAAGAATAAATTTTGATTTCTTATTTAACTTTGTACTAGAACGATTTTAAATATTAAAAATAAAAACATTATCTTTTCAGGAAATTATTTTGATGATGTTAAATTAAATGAGATTATTAGCTTTGTTTTTAAGGAGAGTTTATCTTATTGCTTCACTCATCATGAATAGAGTACATCCTGTTTAGCTCTGGTTTAAATAACATTTTTTTATTTATTACTCCATGACACTTATATTTAATTAAAGAAATAATGTTAAATTTGAAGAGATAATCAATCCCTATTTATCTAAAAAACCTTCTCAAAAAAAAAGAACTGTAGTGAACCCCAAAAGTTGAACTTAATATTATGCAGCTAATTGGCTGGTATGAATTTGCTATTGGACTGGACTCATGCCAGCCAATTTTCTTTTGATTCGTTTATGATTATAGTAGTATATATATTTTTCAATGGCTTCTTTTAACTCCTCATAGGTTTTAAATGTCTTTCCATAGTACATTTCTTGCTTAAGTATGCCAAAGAAGTTTTCCATAGGAGAATTATCTAAACAATTCCCTTTTCGTGACATACTTTGAAAGACTCTATTTTTCTTTAAGGTTTGAACCCACTTTTGATGCTGATACTGCCAACCTTGATCGGAATGAATCGTTGTTCTATAGGTTGCTTGTTTGATTATAGGTAGGACTTGATTTAATGACTCCATGACAAAACTTAAGTCAGGTTTATGACTCATTGAAAAGGATAAAATTTCACCTGTTGCCATGTCCATGATAGGGCTTAAATATAATTTCTTTCCTTCTTATGTTTTAAATTCAGTCACATCTGTTGTGAGTTTCTGATAAGGATAAGGTGTATGAAATCGACGATTGATTCGATTCTTTGCGATAGTTCCTATTTTCCCTTTATATGAGCGATATTTACGTGTTTTATGGCTAAACTTAATACAACTAATTCCTAGCTTTTTCATCAGGCGATAAACTTTCTTATGGTTAACCTGATGACCTCGATGGTGAAGCTCATCTGTGATTCGACGATAACCGTAATTCTCATCATTTTCTTTAAAAATAGTTAAAATGAGGTCTTCAAGCTCTTGATCTGGATTATCTTGTGCCATCTTTTTGCCCCAGTAATAGTAAGTTGATTTTGGAAATTTCGTCACTTTTAAAATATCGGATAAATGAAACTCATCCGTTAATTCTTCTATGATTTTTGTTTTGATTTAATTGTGTGACTCCAGGGGGCAATCCCATGAGCCTGACACTTTTTTAAGTATTCAATCTCTATTCTTAATCATTTATTTTCTTCTTCTAATTGTTGTTCACGTGTTAATGTTTTGGATTGTTTAGATTGTTTTGCTTTTGTCATAGGGGATTGAGGCCTTCCTTTCGGTTTAAAGAATGCCTCAATACCATCTCTAAGAAATTTTGTATTCCAATTCGCAATGGTTCCGATATCTGAAATTCCAAAGTGATTAGCAGTTATACTATATGAGGCACCTGTTGTTTTCATATAGTTTAATACATTTAACCTAAATTCACCAGTGTAATCTTGTCTTTGTTTACGCTCTAATCCCTTTTTTCCAAATAATTTGTATTGTCTAACCCATTCTTGAACCTATTTAGAACTTGAAATCTGATATTTTTGAGTAAGGTAAGCATAAGTTACATTACCATTTAAATATTCTTTAATCACTTGATGTTTAAATTTCGGATTATATTTGGTCATAAAAATGCACCCCTAAAGTTAGAATTTTTAGTCTAACATTTGGGGTGCACATCAAACTATAGTATCTTCTTAATCTCACAATATTCTATTACCTTAGCAACTTAGAATAAAGTCTCAGAGTAGGATATCATATCCCCTCCTCAAAACTCTCTCACTCATCAATTAATAAATCTATCCCCCTCTTTATGAATCCAGGCTTTGATTTTTAGTTATCTACCTAAAAATCTTTGTTTGATGAATTTAAATCAGTGAAGTCATCAGTAGAAAGGATGTTATTTCTCTCGTATGATACTGATAGAAAATAGATTAATCAATATCTAACCTATTTTCTATCTTATTTTAATCGATATAAAAAAGAAACTAGTTCCTGCATCAAAAATATTATCATTAACATTTATTCATCTTATATCAGTTTAATTAAGTAACTTATTTATCAAGCTAAAATTATCCTTGATAAATTCTACCTTGTTCAATCTCTTTTTTCCTAGAATAAAACACATATTAGACGATGTAAAATCAAAAATGTAATAAGACATTTAAGCGGTAATAGTGACTATTTTAAAATTTCACACATCCACCGATAAATCAACTTATCATTTTGCGTATTATTATAAAATTTCTACGCGTGAAAAAGAATATCCTCTACTCTTACTCTCATCAGAAATTCAAAGAACTTTATAAAATCATAAAATATATACTTCTTCTATCTATAATATTTTAACAATCTCCTACACCCATATTTAAATTCAACAAACAAAGTACTTTTCTATATCATAACTTTTACTACTAAGTATCTGTCATACAAAGCATTTTTCCGCTTCTGAAAATTCCAAATCTAACCAACTCTATAAAACTAGTAGCCAAGCTACCTAAAGTTTTCGTTTAAAGTTATTCATTACAATTGGCTATAATTGATGAAAATTTGATTAGTAATAATATTCAATAAAGAAACATGAAAACTGTTAGTTTACGTATTTCAGTCACCTCTTTGACGCACAAAAAAAGCACTCTTTCGAGTGCACTATTCGC
>NZ_CALIOS010000035.1:0-2926 GCF_938044715.1 uncultured Turicibacter sp. | reverse complement strand
CCTTTTTTAATTTTAAAAAACTTATTACATATCTTTTATCTATATTTATTAATATTTATTACAAGGTTTCAAAAAGTTTACAGTCATTTATATCGAGTTTCAAAAAAATTACAATTATTGTTAATAAAAGATTAAAATGGTAAAATTGATGTATGAGTTCGTACTATTTTTAGGGGGTAAAAATAACATATATTAAAGCGCCTTATTTTATATTTTGATCAGGTGAAATGAATGAATCAATAAAAAATAGTCAAAGATGAAGGTGAATCATGAGATAGAAAGAATAGTAGTTAGGAGGGGCATGAAATAATGAATATTCAAGGAAGGTTTTCATCATACTTAGATGAATATAATAAAATTACGATCTTAGTACCAAAGAGTTATTATGGAGGGGAAATTGCACCTTTTAGATTAGTTAATCTAATGAATCAGGAAGTACTCGAGTTAAAAGTAGAAGAAAAATTTGATTTTGGAAATGAGCTAAAATATATTTTATCGATTCAAGGGTTTGTTGAAGTAGGGCAAGAATATAGGGTCATGGATTGTTATAATAATGATAGCTATTTATTTTTAGGCTATATTGCGAGAACAGATGAATTCGATAAGCGTTTTTATTATACTGGAGACGATTTAGGAGCGACTTACTCTAAGACAATGACACGCTTTAAATTATGGGCGCCAACAGCGACACAAGTCCAACTAGTCCTTTATGAAGAGGATGTGACGCATTATCGCAAAATGAAACGAAGATCAAAAGGAATTTGGGAATTAACGGTTTATCAAGATTTAGAGGGATATCGTTATCGTTATGAAATCGTAAATAATCTCGTTAAACAAGAAACCATTGATCCATATGGCATCGCATCGACTGCTAATGCGACTTATAGTGTCATTATTGATCCCGCTTTATGCGAAACAATTAATCATGATATTAGACCCCAACTTAATCAACCAACAGATGCCATTATTTATGAACTTAGTGTCAGAGATTTTACAATTAATGATGAATTCATTAGGCATAAAGGGAAATATTTAGGCTTAACAGAATGGCTAGAAGGGAGTAATACAGGACTAGATTATTTGAAAAATTTAGGTGTGACCCATATTCAATTACTTCCGATATTTGATTTTGAAGGTGTTGATGAATTAAATCCACAAAAAAGTTATAACTGGGGGTATAATCCTGTTCAATACAACGTTCCAGAAGGAAGTTATTCAACAGATGCCACGAATCCGTATGCTCGTATTAATGAATTAAGAAAATTAATTAATACACTACATGAAAATGGATTTGGTGTTATTATGGATGTGGTATACAATCACGTATATGAACGACGCACTTTTCCTTTTGATGCAATGGTTCCAACATACTTTTATCGCTATGACTATCAAGGAATGCCATCAGATGGAACAGGGTGTGGAAATGACTTAGCAACTAATCGATTAATGGTTCGCAAATTTGTATTAGACTCTGTAAAATTCTGGGTTGAAGAATATGGAATTGATGGGTTTAGATTTGACTTAATGGGGATTATAGATGTAGATACGATGAATGAAATTCATCAATTATGTGAGGAATTAAATCCATCGATTTTGATTTATGGAGAAGGCTGGGATATGAATACGCCACTTCCTCAAAATCAAAAAGCAGCTAAATTCAACGCTTATAAAATGCCTAAAATTGGACACTTTAACGACTCATTTAGAGATAATATAAAGGGTCATACTTTTAATCATCAAGAGCGTGGCCTAGCACTTGGAAACTTTGGATATGCGAATGTGGGAAAACAATTATTAGCAGGAAGTTCTGGATTAAGTGAAGGAGAAACGTATATGTTTTATCAACCTTCACAAAGTATAAACTACATTGAATGTCATGATAATCACACGTTATGGGATCGCATGCAACTTTCAAATGGTGATGAGAGTGATGAAATTCGTCAAAAACGTCAAATATTAGCGACAGCCATGGTTATTTTTGCGCAAGGGATTCCTTTTATCCAGTCTGGACAAGAATTCTTTAGAAGTAAAAAAGGAATTGAGAATAGCTATAATATGCCAGATGAAATTAATGCGATTAATTGGGAAGAGGCCAAATCACACCAATCAAGCATCGATTTGATAAGAGGATACATTCAAATTAGAAAGGCACATGGCGCTTTTAGATTTTCTAATTCTTTATTAGTAAAAAAACATCTTCGTATTTTTCAACATCATCATTCTGTGATAGAATATACTTTGAAAAATGTTAAAGAATATGGTGAATGGGACGAAATTCATGTCTTCTTCAATACACAAAATCGATCAGTAGAAATTCCGGTGATGACAAAAGGATTACAAATCATTGCAAATGCCTCTAAAAGTGGTTTAACCTCTTTAGGTGAAGTTGGAAATGAGCTTAGCATAGAACCTCTAAGTACAACGATTATCGTCAAATAAAGGAGATCCCACATGGAAGCAGATAAAGATATCATCAATCGATTAAAACGGGTCGAAGGACAAAATAGAGAAATGATTCGAATGATTGAAGAAGAAAAAGATTGTCGTTCGGTTATTCATCAAATGAATGCTGCTAAAACAGCCATTGATCGAGCCATTGGTTATACAGTGGCCAATCATCTAGAAAATAGTATTTAGCAGTATATTGAAGCAAAGAATAAAGATAATCAAGTATTAGAAGAGGCAATTGATTTGGTTATCAGAAGTAGATAGGGAAAAATCCTTAGCACTGCTAAGGATTTTTTATTAGAGAAATGGAGTGTTACGATGACAAATCAAGTAAACATCAAGATTTTAGGTGTAGAAGATGCTCTAATTTTAAATGCCATGCAAGTATTGAATCAGACATTTTTTACAAGTTCAACCATTAATGAATCAGAACAGCCGGACCTAATCTTTTATTATGAAGAAAAAAAAGAAGGAGATG
>NZ_CALIOS010000034.1:0-5476 GCF_938044715.1 uncultured Turicibacter sp. | reverse complement strand
AAAACCTTCAATAGTTGCTTTATTGACGACTACTTTAGCATCATTAATTTGGATTTCAATTTTTTTATCTTTTTCATTGAAGCACTTACTCATGCCACCCACCATAGGATACGTTCGTTGACTCACCAACCCATCATCTAATGGGACTTCTTCAAGTTCATTTAATTTAATTCCCGCTTCATTAAACCATTGCTTTAATTCCTGTATCGTTAGTACTGCAGAAATACTTTCTTCCTCCTCACCTTCGATTTTCTTGGCTAAACACGGCCCCACAAAAACCACCTTGACATCTTGCCCATACTTCAATTTTAACATTCTAGCATGTGCCATTAACGGGGTAATGACTGGAATCAAATGCGGGATTACTTTAGGATAATGTTTTTCAATTAATAAATTAACAGAGGCACAGCAACTCGTAATATAACACTTATCTAAATGAAAATGCTGATACGTTTCATAGACTTGAGTTACGACTTCTGCTCCAACTACCGTTTCCTCTACATGCGAGACACCTAATTTCTTTAGCGCTGCAACTAATTTATGTCCCTGATTTTTAAAAACACCAAAAGCGGTTGGAGCTAATGAGACAACAACTGATTGGCCCGATTTTATAAATTGCTTAACTTTTTCTAATTCAGTTTCAATCTTCTTCACATTTTTAGGACAAGCCTTTAAACATAATCCACATGCAATACATCGTTCTTCCATAATAATCGCTTGCTCATTTTTAATCTTAATCGATTGGACCGGACAGGCTCGAACACAGGCGTAACAATTTTTACAATTTGCTTCTGAAAAACTAATAACCCCCATCCTCTCACTCCTTTCCTAATTGTGGTTTAATCACTGCTTCAAATAGTTTCTCTGCATCATCAGGAGAAACCGCCAATACTTCTTCATTCGGTCCCATAACAGAGACCGCCTCCGTGCAATGACCTAAACAAAAAGCAGCTCTTAATTCCAACACTTCTTGTAGCTGATGCTTTTCAATCAGCGATTGAAAAATCTGAATCACTTCATACGATCCTTTCAAATGGCATGAACTTCCCACACAAATTTTAATCGTTTTCACCCTCAATACTCCTCTCCAAAATAAATTCCTGTTTAACTTTATTCCTAACGACTCTTTCATAGTCTATCAATATTTTAATAATCAGACTTAACATTTAAGCTCTTTGGATACTAAGACAAACTATAGGGGAACCAACCCTCTCACCAAGAGTCATCCTATACCGTTTAAAAAACCAGTTAAACGTTTTTCGATTGTGAAAAACTTATCTAGACTTATATATTAACCCTCAAATACAACGAAAAAAAGATAGAATCTTGAAACGATCCTATCTCTTTTTTTGCGCTTTTCTCTTAGAAAAGCATATTTCCCGACAACTTCTGCAACCCCTTTCAATCGACAAACTATTTCCCGACATTATTTTCATTCGCCAGCAAACGACCTCTATTTCCCGACATAATTTTCAGTGCAAACTATTTCCTGATTTTGAAATAAAAAAAGCATGAGATAAACTCATGCTCATTGATCGAGTAAGCCATAGGTTAAAATATAATCTTCTAATACCCAATCATTTTCATAAATTTCAGAAGCCACTTCTACGCCAACATAACGCAGATGCCAAGGTTGATAAGTATATCCCACTTCTGCTTCACGATTCTCTGGATATCTAATAATAAATCCAAATTCATGAGCATGTTCTAACACCCATTTTCCTTCTTCAGTTTTAGCAAAATCAACCGATAAACTTTGATCGACACTATCACTCGTAACATCAATTGCTAATCCTAATTGATGTTCACTATGTCCAGGTCTCATACTAATTTTTTCTGCATATTCCATTCCCATTTCATACAGATCTTGTTCATAATTTTTTTTCTGTGTTTCATAGGAAATGTAACCTGACCGTAATAAAAGCTCAATCCCTTCCTCTTTTGCCGCTTCAAAGAGTTTTTCAGTGGCATCTGCTGCATCACGGCGTAAATAGTTCGTACCAGTCAATGCAAAGGTCGAAAGTGTAACATCTAATGGAACAAAATCAGTCGGCACATACGTTGCCTCTAATTGATAGTTTTTATTAACAAGTGCTAGCAGTTGATTTGGATTTGGAGTTGAAACAATCGCTTCATAAAAATTTGATTTAACATTTGGATATTTAGCATATTGAAGGGCATACGTAATCGAATGTCCACTATTTAAGACTTCATCATAAATTTCAAAATTAGCCGAACTAAAACTACTAGCAGTCATGAGTTCTAGTGTTTGAGATGGATTTAAATCGGTATCAATTAACGCTTTTAAATCAGTTAATTCACAGCTCGTATATAAGACCTCAATCTCCTCTGCTTGATATCCTTTTTGTTTTAGGGCTGGGAATATGGTATTTTGATATTCATCCACCCGAGCTATTGTTTCATTTATTCCAATTTGAGGATACCTTTTTTCATAGCTTACATACTCTAATAACGTATATAAATCATTTCCTGTTTCTTTGGCAAAGCTTAAAATACTATTTAAGGTTGTGATATCACCTGTTTTAATATATTGACTAAAGTTTGGTGACTGAAACCACATGTCAATCGTTGTTTCATCATAACCATTCTGAAGTAAAGTTGGAACAAAAACATGTTCAAAAAAAGAAGCCACGTACACAACTTCAGTTGCTTCTAACTCGGGATATTTTTCTTTTAAATCAACATATTCATCGTAGCAGTCATAATTAAAGTTTTTCACAAAAAGATAATCGAGTAGTTCTTCACTGCTTCTTTTATCTCTTATAATCTTATCAATCATCTCTGAATTTTCATTACGCAATTGAGTAATCACTTCTTTTGAGTACCCCAATCGTTCTAATTGCATCTCATCACTCATCATATGAGAATAAAATGTAAAGCCTATACCTAATAATGAAATTAATGCAATCACGACACATAATTTTTGCATATTTTAACGCACCCCTTTTTATATTCCATCCTATTATGTCCAGAGATAACCAAAATAAACCTAATATTTAACAATTTCCAAATTTAATTCAAATTAGTTCTTTGTCTTATGGTTATAATTGGGGATTTGTCTAGAAACAAAGCCTAGTTTAAGCATAAATTAATAATGTACCTAGGAGGTAAAAGAATAGTTTCATCCATTCAACTGCCTCCCATGTTCAGAAACGAGCATGGAGTGAGATTTTAAGAAATCTCCAACATCCTTTGAATTGCTGGGACCTCCTAAAGCTCATTTAACCACAACATAAGTTTGAAATAGACTAAGTGTGAAGGTTGCGAAAGCAGAAAAAATAAATGAGATGGCATAAGGTTAAATCCTACGTGCTCATACAATGGAAAATCAGCAGCGAAGCTCCGAATAGGAGAACGTTCAACGACTATCCCTATAAGGGAGTACACTACAAGCGATGGGTAGTGGAAGCGGAGGACATCCTCAAACTAGGATGATGATATAGTCTACACTCATATGAAAGTATGAGAGACCTATCCTTAGGTCACATAGAAGTAGCGCCTCTATGTTAATATATTCTTAAATTAAGGTGAGCTTATGAGTTCTGAAACTACTCGAACAATTAAATATAGTCCTGTTGCTGATACGCTTAGATTCATCAATCGTCTACAACAGGCTGCTACTCCAACAGATAGTAGCATCTTACGATATAACAATCTTATTTTAGGTGAAGCGTCTAAAGCTAATACAAGACCCTTTATTTTATATCTACCAAATGGAGAACCATTTAAATTAGCCACTCTTCCCGACTCTGGTCTTCAATCCGCTTCACTGTTTAGAGTCGAAGATGTCAATGAAAATAGTGCAACGATTAGAGCGTTGGCTTATAATTCAAATGCTAACTCAAATCATAGTAATGATGCTCGAGATATGAGTGATTCAGATGGTTTTAGACACATTAACACAATAAACGACGACCTCAATGTTTTTGAAAGACAAGGGCTAACTTCGATAAGTTTGATTCCTACCAAAACATTGTGTACCGTTGACTTAAACTCTTTCATAGCAATTCAATGCTTAGAAGATGTCTATGTACCACTAGATGATAACAATCTTTAATGATGGCGTATGGATGGTGTTGTTTAATCACAGCACCTTTTCTTTTATGCTAAAAAGGGAAAACCTCTCTTACAAACAGATTAGATGGGATGTTCTCATCTTACCCGCTTATAAAAGAGGTCCTAACTCGTTACATATGTAAGATTCTAATTCCTTCAATAGATGAAATTGGAATTTCCTCCACTTTATTCATCAAATTATCAATGCTAACCGTTGTTTCATTTGCTAAATTCAAAATTCCAGACTTAAGTGTTCCATCTTTTTTGACGATTTGTACAATTGGGGCTTTCATCGAAGTGGGACGATTGGTTAAATCACGGATGAACAATAATAATTCCCGTTGCTTTTCATCCATTGGTTCGACTGTTTCTTCTACCTCATCATCAGAGTTGTCGACATCTACCTCCTGTTTCTCCTCTAACCCTTCTCCATTTATTACTTCTTTACTTAACGTCTCAGTCGCTTTTGCATCAACTTCTATTTCTTCACTTACCATATTAGTTACTGGCACTTTAACCTCTACCGCTTCAGTATGTGTGTTAGTCTCAGAGGAATCCACTTCTATCTCTTCAATCGTAATATTGTTTTCATCATCAAATCCCTCTGTTTCTTCAACTTTAACATTATTCATTAAACCAACTGTTTCCTCTTGCTCTTGAAGATGATCATCCGTTTCATCGACTAAAATATCGACGCGTTCATACTCATCATCTTCTACTTCATCACTCACTTGTAATTTTTCGACCTTTTTAGCACTTTCATCGTGAGAAACTGTAAACTGATCAAAATCAAAAAAATCTGTACTTGCATAATTATGAACATAATCAGGATTTGATACATTATTTGGTTTTTCTGTAGGGGTTTTAAAATAACTTTGCTCACTGACAAAACATCCTAGATAACCAGTATCCACAAATAATAACGGTTCTTTTTCGACTTTTTTAGGCATTTTAATCCTCCTCTTTCGTTCGTCATAATATAACTTATGCACATTTTAGGTTTAGGTGAATCGCTCTCCTATTCGACTTCATGAGAAATGATAAGTTTTAAATAATCCAAACATTTTACTACATTTACTTATCAATCTTGTTATTATCTGATAGAATGAACATATAGCTTTTAAAGTCAGGTGATTAAATGAAAGATATTTTAAATAAATTTAAGATTTTATTTTATAATCCAATTATTGTCTATTTACTTCTTATTATCGGAATTAGTCTGGTTGCCATTACTTCCTCTGCACCGTTGACTGAAATCCAGTACGGAGCATCAGATTATGCCATGAGGCAAGGATTGTTTTATGGCATTGGATTTATCCTAACCTTTATCATCATCATCATTGGAACGGATCGAATTCGAGCTTTGAGATGGTGGTTATATGGATTTGTAATGATTTTA
>NZ_CALIOS010000033.1:0-19075 GCF_938044715.1 uncultured Turicibacter sp. | reverse complement strand
CCAATATTTATAAATCATCCCCTGTTTTATGAGGTTCCTTGTGAACCTCCTTTTTATTTTGTTTTAGATCATGAATCAATACAATTGAAGAGGGCTTGCTGAGCCGAAGGATGCGAAATTGTGTTGTTGAATGCTAGGTATCGTCTGATAGCGAGTGACGAAATTAACTGATAGTGATATTCATTTATTAAGAAACTTTTAAAAAATCGCTGGAAAAGTGTTCTGATGGGCTTGTTTATTTCCTAAAATAAAATCTGAATACAGTCAAAAATCGTCAAAAAACTTCAAAAAACACAGAAAGAACACAAAAATGACGTTTGAATATGTGATAATGAATATGTCTTGAAGAACAAGACACTACCCTAATTTAATTGTTATGAAGTTCCCCCAAAATACTTCATAACAAATTCTCTCTTTTCATCCCAATATTTATAAATCATCCCCTGTTTTATGAGGTTCCTTGTGAACCTCCTTTTTTTATTTTTTATTTATTGTAAATTTAAGGTTTTTATGTTATAAATAGTATATTCAAATAAAGACAGTTCATTCAGACCATCCTGTCTCTAAACAAAACTAGGCTCAAATAGAATGATGATATTGGGCGCTTTTGCGCCCTTTTTTTCTGTAAAAATCAGAAAGCTTCCTTTTATGTGCCGAGTTTTGCGCAAGAAGGAAGCTTTTTTTTATTGTTGAGGAGAGATTATATGTTTACTTTAAAAAGTGAAATTGAATTTGATGCAGCACATTACTTAAGTGATTATGAAGGGAAATGTCACAATATTCATGGGCATCGGTACCGAGTTGTCATCAAAGTGTCGGCAGACTCACTGCATGAAACGGGACAATGTCGTGGGATGGTGGATGATTTTTCAACTATCAAGCAAGCCTTAAAGAAAATTCATGATTTATTTGATCACCGATTAATTCTTGAAGAGAATGAAGAGGGAAAAGAGCTTGCTAAAAAAATAGCAGAGACAAAGCTAGGCTTTGAAATATATTTTGTTCCATATCGTCCAACAGCAGAGGAAATGTCGCGTGATATTTATCAGAGATTACAAAATCTAGGAATAAAGGTAACCGAAGTAGAGTTATTTGAAACGCCTAAAAATAGTTGTATTTATACGGAGGTTTAAGATGTATCAAGTCATTGAAAAGTTTATTTCCATTGATGGTGAGGGGCCATGTGCGGGACAGTTGGCTGCCTTTATTCGATTTAAAAATTGTAATTTAAGATGTGATTGGTGTGATACGTGCTATTCATATGATGGAAGTGTTGAAGGGGAAAATTTAAGTCCGCTAGAGATTTATCACTTTGTTAAGGAAAATAAAGTGAATCACGTGACTTTGACAGGGGGAGAGCCGCTGATTCAACCACAGATAGAAGTTTTGATAGGGATTTTAGCAGCCGATAAAGAGTTAACTATTCACATTGAAACCAATGGGTCTGTGAATATCCAGAGATTTAAGAAAAAGTTTTCAAAGTCTAATGTTGTTTTTATCTTAGATTATAAATTACCAAATAGCTTAATGCAATCAAGGATGGATGATGAAAACTTTAAATGGGTGACAAAGACAGATGTTTATAAATTTGTAATTGCAAGTCAAGAAGATTTAAAAGTTGCACATGAAGTGATTAGAGAACAGGGTCTATTAGAACGTTGTCTAGTTTATTTTAGTCCGGTAGTGGATTATATTAACCCAAGTTTGATTGTTGACTATATGAAAGATCATCAATTAAATGACGTGAGATTACAGTTACAATTGCATAAATATATTTGGCCAAAAGAAATGAGAGGTGTTTAAGATGAAGCGACAAATTGATACGAAACTGATTGAGCGCAGTATTAGAGATATTTTAGTTGCTCTTGGGGATGATCCAGAAAGAGAAGGATTAAAAGAAACTCCAAAACGTGTTGCTAAAATGTTTGAGGAAGTCTTTGAGGGGATGACGTTATCTAATGACGAAATTGCAGAGTTTTTTGGAACAACTTTTGAAGATGAAGCGCTCGATGAATGTCAAAATAACTTTGTCATCATTAAAGATATTCCAATTTTTAGTTATTGTGAGCATCATTTAGCCTTAATGTATAACATGCTTGTTACAGTGGCATATTTGCCGAAAGAAAAAATAATCGGCTTAAGTAAGGTAGCGCGAATTGCAGATATGGTTGGTCGTCGATTGCAGTTACAAGAGCGTATTGGTGAGGAAATCGCCGAAATCGTTGAAAAAGTAACAGAAAGTGAGGCGATTTGTGTTTTGATTAGTGGCGAACATAGTTGTATGACTGCAAGGGGGATTAAAAAACAGGGAACGACAACCACCACAGTGACTTATCGTGGAAAGCGAATGGAGGAAGAATCAGACTTGAGACAAGAGTGTTTATTATTAATGAAATAAAGGAGAGAATAAAAATGAAACAGGATAAAGCGGTACTTGTTTTTAGCGGTGGTCAAGATTCAACCACATGCTTATATTGGGCACTTGAAACATTTAAAGAAGTGATTGCTGTTACATTTGATTATGGACAACGTCATCATTTAGAACTAGAGTGTGCTAAAGCGATTTGTCAGGAACTTGGTGTTGAACATCATGTGTTAGATATGTCTTTATTAAATCAATTAGCACCCAATGCTTTAACACGAGATGAGATTAAGATTGAGTTAGGTGAAGAGGGGCAGTTACCCTCAACTTTTGTACCAGGCCGTAATTTACTATTTTTAAGCTTTGCTGGAGTCTTAGCAAAGGTTAAAGGGGCTAAACATATTATTACAGGTGTCTGTGAAACTGATTTTTCTGGCTATCCAGATTGTCGAGATGTTTTTATCAAGTCATTAAATGTAACATTAAATTTAAGTATGGATGATGATTTTGTGATTCATACCCCACTCATGTGGTTGAATAAAGCACAGACTTGGGAGCTAGCAGACAAACTTGGAAAATTTGAGTATATACGAGAAAAAACTTTAACTTGCTACAATGGTATCATTGGAGATGGATGTGGTGAATGTCCAGCTTGTGTTTTAAGAAGGCGAGGACTAGAAAGTTATTTAACAACTAAAGGAGAGATTTAGATGTCAGGAAGAAAACAAGAAGAATTAAGCGAGATTACCTTACTTGGAAATCAAGGGACAACTTATACATATAGTTATGACCCTGAAATACTAGAAGTGTTTAATAATAAACATCCTAAGAATGATTACTTTGTGAAATTTAATTGTCCAGAGTTCACAAGTTTATGTCCGATTACAGGTCAACCTGATTTTGCCACGATTTATATCAGCTATATTCCTGGAGAAAAGATGGTTGAGAGTAAATCGTTAAAATTGTATTTATTTAGCTTTAGAAATCATGGGGATTTTCATGAAGATTGTATGAATATTATCATGGAAGATTTAATTAAATTGATGGATCCGAAATATATTGAGGTTTGGGGAAAATTCACACCTCGTGGTGGAATTAGTATTGATCCTTACTGTAATTATGGACGTCCTGGAACAAAATTTGAAGAAATGGCTCAATATCGTCTGATGAACCACGATTTATATCCAGAAAAAGTAGATAATCGTTAACTCAAATATCGCCTTTCATCCGACTATGTTTCCCTTTAAAAATGTGGTAGAATATGTCACATCAAAGGAATCGAGGAGGAGGAAAATACAATGACGAAACAAGAAGCCATTCATTTTTTACAAGAACATTTAAAATCGATGAAATATTTGGAATCAGCGATGGGGGTACTCTCTTGGGATATGGAAGTCATGGCTCCAGTCAAAGGGATTGAGTATCGAAGTGAGGTACTTGGATATTTATCGGTTGAGCATCATAAGTTAGCGACAGATACACGTATTGGTTGTGCGCTAAATGCTCTAGAAAATGAAAGTGATTTAATGCAAGTCGAGCAGAAATTAGTTGATTTTTTTAAAGATTCATTTGAAAAAAATACAAAAATTCCCGAATCATTACAACGCGATCTAACGGTAGCAACCTCTAAAGGAGGCCAATACTGGAAACAAGCGAAGGAAAAACAAGATTATAGTATCTTTAAACCGTACTTGCAAAAAGTCATTGATTTAGTTATTAAACAGGCAGAGTGTGTGGGGTATGAAGGACATATCTATAATGCGTGTCTAGATGATTTTGAAAAGGGAATGACGGTAGAGGAGTTGGATCGTATTTTTCCACCGCTACGAGATGGCTTAGTTAAGTTATTAAATCAAATTAAAGAAAGCCGTGTGTGTATTAAACTACATCCAAGTGGGGAGTTTGATAAAGCAAGACAAGAAAAATTGACGAATCAAGTCTTAGACATGATGGGATATGATTATCATGAAGCAGGTCGAATCGATGAAACTGAACACCCATTCACGACCTCTCTAGGAATCGGAGACACTCGAATTACAACACATTATTATGAAGATAATCTTGAGAGTGGTTTATTTAGTTCGATTCACGAAGGTGGACATGCAATTTATGATCAAAATATGCCACATGAACTTTCCGATTATGGTTTAGATGAGGCGCCATCTATGGGAATTCATGAATCTCAATCTCGTTTTTACGAAAACATCATTGGGCGCAGTTTGCCATTTTGGAAAGGTTATTATAAAAAATTGCAAGAATTATTTCCTGAGTATGGTTGGACCACCCTTGAAGAGTTCTATGGAATGATTAATGCTGTCAAACCTTCTTTAATTCGAACAGAAGCTGATGAAGTCACGTATTCATTACATGTCATTATTCGTTACGAAATCGAAAAATTAATGATGAGTGGAGAAGTCACAGTGGATGAACTTCCTGCTCTTTGGAATCAAAAGTATGAAGAATATTTAGGAATTACGCCAACAAATGATTCAGAAGGTGTCATGCAAGATGTTCACTGGTCAGAAGCATTAATTGGATACTTCCCAAGTTACGCACTCGGAAATTTATATGGTGCACAATTTTATCATCAAATGAAAAAAGAGATTCCTAACGTTGAAGAACAATTAGAAGCGGGAGATTTAAGTCAAGTCTTTATGTGGTTAAAAGAGAAAATTCATTCACAAGGAAATCTGTATTCACCAAGCGAACTGGTAGAAAAAGTGACGGGTGAGAAGTTGAATCCGATGTATTTTCTCGATTATTTAAATGAAAAGTATTCAAAGATTTATAAATTATAATTAAATCGTCTTTTGTTGCATATACTCCAATGATGAGCCTTTTGACTTATGATTGGAGTTTTTTTGTTGAGGTGATCAGATGAAATTGAAAGTTGAGAAAATGACAGAACAAGATGCATTTCAAATTTTTGTCTGGAAATATAGTGAGCCTTATGATTGGTATAACTTAGAAGGCGATGAAGCCTGTATCCATGAATTTTTAGAAGATTCGTATTATGTCGTGAAAGATCAAGAACATGGATTAGTTGGATTTTTTTGTTATGGACCATCGGCACAAGTTACAAGTGGGAAATTGTTAGGTTTTTATGCGGATGAGACTTATCTTGATATCGGACTGGGAATGAATCCACTTCTTTGTGGAAAAGGATATGGAGCCTCCTTTTTAGAGTTAGGGATGCAATATGCCAAAGAAATACTAGGAGCCAAAAAGTTTAGATTGACGGTTGCTGATTTTAATGAACGAGGAATTAAAGTGTATCAAAAAGTTGGTTTTTATGAAGTAGGAACGTTTGAAGCAAGAAATAGAGTGGAGCAAATTCGCTTTAAGGTCATGTGTAAATCAAATAATTAATCATTTAATAAAGTTTAATAAAAAAATGAACCTAAAAATTTGAAAAAACATTGAAATTAGATCGGAAATTTAGTTCGCAGATTACATGAGAAAATAACGTGTCATAAGAATAAATTTAGGAATGAATTTAAATAGGATTTAGTTCTCTATTCCGAACAAAATTATGAAGTTAGAATAATGTAATAAAAAACTCAAGTGAGGGTCTCACTTGAGTTTTGATTTAAAGATGAACTCATTAATGGCTTCACAAACGCCATTTTCATTGTGACTTTTTGCGATATAGTTACCGTGTGAAAACATATCTTCATTGGCATTTGCCATCACGAAGCTATATTTAGCAACTTTAAGCATTTCAATATCATTGTAATAATCACCAAAGACCATGGTTTCGTCTTGATTAATGTGTAATAAGGATTGGATTTTAGACAAGGCATTTCCCTTGTTGACTTCAAGGTTGGTAATATCGAGCCAAATATCTCCCGAGAGAGTCACCTTAAAATGTGAACCAAATCGGTTGTTTAAAATGGGATAACTGTTTTGCAACGGATGGTTTAAATCACAAATACAGATGCGGTGAATGGGATCGTGGATGTCTTGAAGATTAGAGACCACCTGGATATTAGAGAAGTAGTGCGCTAATATCTCTTCAAATTCGTTTTCGCATGGTGTTGCATACATTCCATTTGGACCAGATAAAATAACCTTGATATGGGTAATGGATTCACATTGCAGCAAGATGTCATCAATCGCTTTTTTTTCTAATAAGCTCATCTGTCGTTGATGATGTCGGCTCACCACAAACGCTCCGTTGTCACAAATGAAATCAAGATAAGGTGTGGCTTCTTTAAAAAAGTCTTTTAAATCATAATAAGATCGCCCACTTGCAATGACGAAGCAAATATTTTTTTGTAAGAGGCGATTTAATAAATCGATAAATCCATCTGGAAGCTGTCCCGCTTCGTTTAATAGTGTTCCATCCATATCTGTCGCAATTAATTTAATTATGAAAGGTCCCCCCAGTACTGATCATGTTTATGTGCCTATTGTAGGGGATGACATGATTTTAAACAAGTAGAAGGATGATGAAATGAATAAATTGTTTCAGTTTTTCAAACGTCATTTGCGATTAAATAAAGCATCCAATCCGGATATTTAATGGTGAGGGACGTTTTAAATATTCAGGGAATCAATAGGCGTATTTTAATGTTAGCTATTTTTATTGAATTCATTGGTTAAAACTTGAATCCAACTGTCACGATTATTGGGGCATGTTGAGGTAGAATCATTGACGAAAGAATTTTGTGCTCTTTATCCCGAGATTAAATGGTTTTCAATCACATAAAGTACCCTTTATCACTCGATAACCTCCGGGGAAAAGATGTCATCTTGTCATTTATTCAGGCACAGTCTACTTTGACATAGGAGGATCGAGCTAAAATTTTATCCTCGTTAAAAAGTCGGACAAATCACGGGAAGCTCAGGTTATATGTAAAAAATAGTAAAAAATAAACTAAAAAATAAAATAGTTTTATTCATGTAAAAAAATGTCGTATTTTGACTAAAAGTGATTCTAAAAAAACACTTGGAAAAAATATATATAAATGGTAATATTGTCACGTGAAAAGTAATAGATTGAAGGAAGATGTGATGAATGACCATGAAATTAAATGTAGCCTTAATTGCACACGACCGAATGAAGGATCAAATGGTAAACTTTTGTTACGCCTATGAACACATTTTAGAAAACTATGGCTTATATGCAACGGGAACAACAGGTGGAAGAATTGAAGCGGGGACAAATTTGAAAGTGAATAAACTGGCATCGGGTCCACTTGGGGGAGATCAACAAATCGGTTCTTTAATTGTGACGGAAGCGATTGATCTTGTTATTTTTTTAAGAGACCCATTAACACCGCAACCCCATGAAACCGATATTCAAGCACTGATTAGATTGTGTGATGTTCACTATGTACCGATTGCGACTAATTTAGCTTCAGCAGAAATCTTTGTTAAGGCGTTAAATCAGGGGGATTTAGACTGGCGAACTTTAAGAAAAATACACGGTTCGTGAAATAAATTTAGGGGGATGTTAAATGTTACAAATTGTAAGTGTCAAACAAAGTCCAGTAGGAACACAAGAAGCGTTAGATTATATTCATCGTGTTTGGAATGGAAATAATCAAGCATCAAATTTTTTTGATATGATTACAAAAGTATCTCTTGGGGATGAAGAGATGGGAAATTTCTATGTGCTACTTCAAGATAATGAGGTTATTGGATGTTGTGGATTAGTCACACATGACATGGTAACCAGTCGTAATTTTTATCCATGGGTGACGTCTTTGTATATTGATGAGGCATATCGAGGACGTAATTATGGGCAGTTGTTATTAAATCATGTTGGACATCAAGCACAGTTGATGGGATATCAAAAATTATATTTAACAACAGGTAAAACGGACTATTATCGCCGAAACGGGTGGCAGGAACTTGATCAGTATATTAGTCGTAAAAAAACACACGTTTATTATAAAGTGCTTCAAGAACAAAAATAATTATATTTTTTTTACAAAAACAGGAAACCGGTTACTGGTTTCCTGTTTTTTATTGACTTTTAGTAAAAGAAAAGAAACCACAATAAAGCGATAGAATCAAACAAACAAGAGATGATGCAGCCAAAAAGCCACCCAAAACATCACCTAAAAAATGGACGTTTACATACACTCGACTAAATCCAATTAAACAAGCATATAAAAAGCTAAAAAAACTAAGGAGATGGGCCCATGAACGCTTTTGACAATATTGATAAAGTAAGAAGCTACAAAGAATTGCAATGCCAAAACTCATCATGGAATGACCACTTGGAAAACTGTAGCCACTTTCATCAATTAAATGTTCAAAGGTTGGACGTTCTCGCATGTAATGAAGTTTTAATAGTAGATTACTCAATGTTAAGGCTAGAACTGTGAACATGCATAGTAAGCTTTCTTTATATTTTTTGAAGAGAAGAAACATAAGGCAACTAGCACCCGTGACAAACAAAATAGGAAGAGGATTAGCTGACTTCGTTAAGCTGATGAGGATAAAATTAAAAAAAGGCGATCGAATAGAGGTCATCATGTGATAAATTTGGATTTGGATGGGAGTCAAATCATGTGAAAAGATATAGTCTGCTAAAGAAAAGAAAAAAAGGATACTGAGAATAGAAATAATCAATAAGAGACGACTCTTAGGGGTAAAGTGGAATTTTTTCATCGGGAACTCCTTTCAAGATTAGATTTTTTGAAAAATAGTCAGCCTTAAAAGGTCTAATTTTGAAATTTAGATACAAACTAATTCTGTCAGAATGTTTGATGCTTAGGATGGAATGGTTATAGTATAAACTATTTCGTTCTCTTAAATGACTTAAAATATCTCAAATTTTTTAGTTTTTTACCTAAGCGATATTTTGACACTTTTGTTGTAGTCGTGTTAAAAATTTAAAAAATAATTGAGGGGTATTGATGAAAAAGTTATTGTATATAACAGTTAATTCTAAACCAGAAAATGAGTCGGCAAGTAAAATGGTTGGACGTCGGCTCGTAAATCAAATTTTAGCAACCTATCATGATTTCCAACTTGAAGAGTTGGACTTGTATGAGGTTCATGTCCCAAGACTTGAATCCCAATATTTTGAGTCTCGTAACTGCATGATTAATCAAGAGGCCATTAATCAATTACCTAAAAAAGAACAAGAAGAAGTCCATAAAATTGTGAAATTATGTGACCAATTTGTTGAGGCTGATGTAGTGGTTATGGCTGCTCCGATGTGGAGTTTATCGTTTCCAGCTCCTTTAAAAGAGTATATGGATTGCATTATTCAAGTCGGACGCACCATTACATTCGAAGGACACCTTCCAAAAGGATTACTTGATGATAAGTTACGTTCAGTGATCTATGTCCAGTCTTCTGGAGCATCGATTCCGTTTATTTTAAGCCCATTTTTCAATAAAGGTTTAAATTACATCGAAGATATGATGAAGTTTATGGGAATTAAAAAGTTCGAGTCTTTACTCGTTGATGGAACTGGAACAACGGAAGAAGAAAAACAAAAAGCAATCGAAAAAGCAACAAATAAAATAGAAGAGATCGTCAAACATTTGACGTTTGAAAAGTAGGAGGTTTAACATATGCAATTTAAATTAGATGATACGGTTCAACAATTTAAACTTGATTTTAAAGGACTTTATGATGAGATTAAAGTAGATGAAAATTATTTTGAAAGTAAAGAAGGCCATGAAACGGTGGCCATTACGTTAACGAATGAATTAAAAGTTAAAGAATATATTCATTGTGTGGTGACATTCCCTGATGGTGGAGGGTACGATGTTGATTTTGTTTATCAAAATGATGAAGCAACGCCAGGGATTACAAAAGAGCATTATCCAACACTGGCAGAAGTGGTTGAAGGTTGGAAACGCTTCATTAGCTTATATAAATAACCAAAAAAGTTGGAACTTATGAGTTCCAACTTTTTTTGATATAATGAAGACCGTGAAAGGTAGGGAGTCAATGAATATGGAATCATTAGTGAATAAAGAGGGATTGAAAATTGTAGGGTCTTTAATCAAATTAAATCGTTTAAATCAAAAGATGTCTCAAGCGGCCTTATGCGAAGGGATTTGTGTTTCCTCTTATTTAAGTAAGATTGAAAATGGGGAAGTGATGCCTTCACTAGAAATGATTGAATTATTATTTGAACAGTTAGCAATTGAGTACGTGGCGAGTCCTGACTTTATCAAAGTCATGACGGATCGTTTTGAAGAATTTTTTGAAGAATTAAATTTTAATGGCTTTGTTCAATCAAAAGAGATTTTTAAACATCTCGAACAAGAGGAATTAAAATTAATTCACTCGCCTTTAATACTCGATTATTACTTAGTTAAACTCGCTCACTACTGTGCAACAGATGAACGTGAATGTCTTGAAGAAGCGTATCGTCTTTTAACGTCAGTTAAGCCGTTGTTAAACAAAACACAACGCTTTAGATATTACCTATATCAAGGAATTGACCTGCTTTATTATCATCAAGACTATGAATTAGCTAAACAATTTTTTGAACTTGCAAAACAAGAGCTTGAAACTGGCCGTTTGTACGAAATGCTTGCTAATGTTAGCTATAAACAAGGCCAGTTTTATCAGGCGTTTCAGTTCGTGAGCGAAGCAAAACGGCGTTATGTTTTAGAAGGAAATTTAGTCAGTTTATCAGGGATATATGAATTTGAAGCGATGCTTGCGTATAAAACAGGTAGTTTTAAACAAGCCATTGAATTGTGTGAACGTTCAGGTGCCTATGCTCATAAAATGAATCGATTCGATTTGACACTGACGCCACTTCTTTGCAAGGCTTTTATCCACTACACACGTCAAGAATCGTTAAAAGTGAGTGAAAGTTTAGAAGAAATAGCAAACATTCAACAACACTTTCAAGCAACATGGCCGGTTTTGATTTTAATTGAATGTTTTGAAGCGAAAACAGTGAAAGACTTTGAAAATATCGAAAAACGATGTCATGAAGAAATGCGAGCGGCCATATTATTAATTGGATTTTGTGTCACAGGTGGTGTATTTAAAAAAGATGAATTATCATCATTAATTCAAAAGTATCAAACAACGCATCGCCGTTTTCTATTAATCGATGAATGGATTTTTTATTTGTTAAAAGAATACTACACTTCAAAACGCCAATATAAAGAGGTAGTAGGTTTACTAAAACGACAACAACTCTAGGTTGAGAAATAAGTCAACAATTTTGGGTGTTAAGGGTGAAGATAGCGTCCGTTTTTCCCAAAGCTAAGCTAGTGATAGGATCAGTAAAATGGTTTATAATGTGAAGCGAGGTGAGGGGAAATGGATTTAATTAGACAAAATAAAAATTTTCGATTAGTATTTTTAGGCGCATTAGTTTCAAGTGTAGGAGATGTGTTGTTCAATTTTGCCATTGGACTCTATATTTTAGAGTTAACACACTCAGCCTTTATGTTGTCACTATATGGAACGATCGGTGGAGTAACGTGGTTACTTCTAGCTCCGTTTGGGGGTGTCATGGTTGACCGAATTCCACGCGTTAAAGTGATTTATTTCACAGATTTTATTCGAGGAATTAATATCTTACTTTGTGGGCTCGTGATGTTAACCGTGGATCATGTGAATATCATCATGGCTTGTCTTTGCTTAAGTTCAGTCATTAGTTCGATAAATGGGGCTTTATTTGGTCCAGCTTCACAGGCGATTATTCCACTAACTGTAGAAGAAGAGCAACTAGTCAAAGCGAATTCTTTAATGTCTTTAATGTACGGTATTAAAGATGTGTTTGGAATGCTGCTGGCAGGGATTTTATACAGTTGGCTTGGACCTATTGTGATTATTTTTATTAATGGGTTTTCATTTATTATGTCAGGAATCACGGAGTTATTTATTAAATTAGATGAAAGTGAGCTACTAAAACGAGCACAAGAAAGTCATGTCTTAACCGATTTAAAAGAAGGGTGTCGCTATATTTTATGTCAAAATAAAGCCATCTTATGGTTGCTCATTATTTTGAATTTTAAAAACTTGGCACTAGGACCCATTCAATCGGTATTAGTTCCCTATTTAATGAATGAGCATCTTCACGTGAATGAAATGTATTTATCCGCTTTATATGTGGCGATGGCGCTAGGAGGGATTTTAGGATCGCTATGGGTTTCAAAAGAAAAAGTTTTAAAAACAAATGAAACCATAAAAAAATCACTATGGACGCTAATAATTTGTGTAGGGATACAGTGGGCGTTATTTGAATTGCTTGAATTAGGGCGCATTCCGTATCTGGGATTCTTTTTGTTCTTATTTATTCTCTTTATTATCTCAGGTGCGATTAATGTGTTACTTTATGTCCCAGTCATGGCTTCATTGCAACGTGTTGTGTCAGCAGAATTTTATGGACGTGTCATGTCTTTATTTACGATGATCTCATCGATTACTTCACCGCTTAGCTTGATGTTTGGCGGGATCCTCATTGATTATGTTGGAATTTCTATGATCTATCTCTTTTCTTTGTTTTTTTTAGCTCTTTCTATTTATTTGATGAAGGAATGGAAAACATTAAAACAACTTTAAGATGGACTGAAGGTAGTCAGTCAGAGTGGATTCATGTTATAATGCTAATCATGTAATCAAGATCAAGCACTTTGGAGGGATCAAATGTGAAAATAGGTTTTTTTGATTCTGGAATCGGAGGCTTAACCGTTTTAAGTGAAGCATTAAAACGATTACCACATCATGACTATTTATACTATGCTGACACGTTGCACGCACCTTATGGACCCAAGCCAAAGGAAGAGGTTCGTGGCTATATCTTTGAAGCCATTGAATTTTTAGTGCGCAAAGGAGCAGATATCATTGTGATTGCCTGTAATACAGCGACTAGTATTGCAGTCAATGACTTAAGAGAGAAATATCAAATTCCGATTATTGGGATGGAACCAGCAGTTAAACCGGCTATTGAATGGGTTCAAGAAAGCGGAAAACGTGTGCTTGTGACGGCAACACCGTTAACGTTAAAAGAAGAAAAACTACATCATTTAATTGAACGATTAGATCAATCACATGTGACTGATTTATTGCCATTACCTGATTTAGTTCGTTTTGCGGAATCGTTTGATTTTTCTCCCGAAACGGTTGTTCCGTATTTAAAAAAACAATTAGTTGATTATCAGATTTCAGATTATGGTGCGATCGTCCTTGGATGTACGCATTTTCCGCTCTTTGCGTCATCTTTTAAAGAGGTTTTTGAACCAGGCATCGAGTTGATTGATGGAAGTGTTGGAACGGTGACTCATTTAGCAAATATAATTGATACGATGAAAGGTGAGACGTCTAAAACACCGACGGTGACATTTTATCAATCGGGAAGAGAAATAACCGAAGCGAATGAAATCAAAGGATTTAATCGTATTCTCAATCAAATAGCGTCTTAAGTTTTGGTATATCTTTGTGACTTTTATCATATCTTTTTTTAGACTAAGATTTTAAGGTTTTGAAAGAAAAGATGAAGAAAAGTCGTGGTGATGAAATGGACTTTCAATCGGTTAATCCTGAATTATTTATTTTAGTTGGAGAATTACTCGGAAATGTTATTGCCAATGAAATTCCATTAAATGTCCAAAATGCGGTTGGAAACTGGCTTCAGTTGGTTGGACAGGCCATTTTAACATATAATGCACAACAACAGTATTATCAACAAGGACCTGGTCGGTATTTTACTCCGGATAGTTTTAATGTGGATAATCCCTTTTGTCAATCGAATCAATCCAATCAAGACGGGATGAGTGTTGAGCAATTGAGACAATTTCAAGAGACATTAGAACAATTAGTCAAAAGAATCGAAACGCTTGAACAAGAGCTAAAGACGATGAAGCAGAGTGGTTAAAATTAACAGTTTTTTCATTCATGAACTCATGATGGTAAGGGTATACTATACTTATCGGAGGTGATCATCATGAGACATTATAGTCATCAAGCGGCTAATCACACTAAAAATCAAATGGATGTTGAATTTGGATCTGAGTTTGCTCCAAAAGATCATTTTTTAGATCAAGAAGCACAACAAGCATTATTATCTGCTAAAGCAGGAGGAACGATTACCAAACGTTTAGTTGAGATTGGGGAACAAATGTTAATGAATGAACCTAAAAAATAAAAGGTTAAAACGATTAAAATGAAATAATGAACCATAAATGACGATGGAACTCATCTGATTTTATGGTTTTTTTATATGATATGTTGAAAAATAACACTTATTAAGATTAAATCTGAAAAGCGTTAATCCCTCTTTTTTCGACGCTGTCATTTTATATAATAATGATTAAAAGAATGAAAGATTAAGTTTAAAAGTGAAAGGGTTAGAAATATGCCTAAAAATCTCGGTATCTTCGTAATCTCGGGGATAAGTTAAGTGAAAGAAATGAAAGTTTAATGTTGAATAAGCGTTAATTATAAAAAAAAGACTTCTTTTTGACACAACTATGACACGATAAAGTCACAATTTTTACACATGAAAACACTTTTATTGGTAAAAACTATTTACTTTAGCAATAATTGGAAATATAATACACAATAACATCACATCAAACTAAGTCGTGATGAAATAAGGAGGGACCATATATGAATAAGAATTATTTATGGTTAGCTACTTGTTGTGCTTTAGTTGCCGGGGGATGTAGTAACAGTAATGATACTGCAGGTAATACAGAAGCGCCAAGTACTAATACATCAACAGAAAATGAAGGGACAGGAAGTACCGAAACAACAGACGTGTATCGTAATGATTATAACTACGTTTATAGTACTGATCCTGATACATTTGATTATGTGTATTCATTTCAAGCAGTTGATAATGAACATACGACTAACTTTGTAGATGGGTTGCTCGAACATGATCGTTATGGAAATTTAGTTGGAGCATTGGCAAAAAGCTATGAAGTAAATGATGATGCAACTGAATTTACGTTTCATCTTCGTGAAGGTGTCAAATGGGTGACAGACGATGGAGTTGAATACGCTGAGGTGACAGCTCATGACTTCGTCACTGGTTTACGACATGCCGTTGAATTTGATTCACAAACCTTATACTTAGTTCAATATACCATTAAAAATTTAGATGCTTATTATAATGGAGAAGTAGAGTGGGAAGAAGTAGGGATTAAAGCAGTGGATGACTATACATTAGTTTATACACTGGAGGCCCCAACGCCATATTTTCACACGATTACAACTTATTCAATTTTAATGCCAGTTAACCAAGAATTCCTAGAGTCAAAAGGAACAGGATGTAAATTAGGTGCTGCAGAACCATCTAGCTGTTCATTTGGGGAAGTTGCACCTGATGGAATTTTATACAACGGGGCTTATTTATTAAGTAACTTTACCTCAAAATCAGTCATTGAATACACAGCAAACCCTGATTATTGGGATGCTGAACATGTTTATATTCCAAATGTAAAATTAGTTTACTATGATGGTTCAGATCCAGATAGCTTATTCACATCATTTGATAAAGGAGAGTTCTCATCAGCCCCAGTTTATACAGATAACGCTGCTATTTATGCATCAGCTAAAGAAAAATATGGAGATAATATCTTCATTTCTCGTACCACCTCAACATCATTCTGGATTTCATGGATTTTTGACCGCAATCAATATGCGTCTCCATTAGATTCATCAGTTGATGTTTCGCCACAAACGGATAAACAAAAAGCAGATACAGCATTAGCCAAACAAAATACAGCCTTCCGTAAAGCCATTATGTATGCATCTGATATTTCATCCGTGAATTCTCAATATGTAGGAGAAGATTTAAAATATGGTCGTTTACGTAACACCTTAACGCAACCTGATTTCTTATTAAATAGTCAAGGTCAAACGTATGGTGAATTGGTATCAGCTGCTTTAACAGCTTCAAATCCAACGGAATATCCAGCTGGATTTGACTTATCAGATGGACAATTAGCTTACTATAATACGGATTTAGCGACTCAATATATGGCTCAGGCGGTTGAAGAGTTAAGTGCACAAGGCGTTGAATTCCCAGTTCAATTAGATGTGATTGTTAATGGTGAATCAGAAAAAGGATTCCGTGCGGCACAAGCTTATAAAGCAACAGTAGAGGCTAATTTGTCGGATGTTCAAATTAATTTAATTATTTCAGATTCTACTAATATGGCAGCGTCTAAAACAGCCGATCAAATGAACTGTGACTTATACATTGGAGCAGGTTGGGGACCAGACTATGGTGATCCTAAAACTTATGTGGACATCGTCGATCCAGATAGTGGAGATATGTTAAAATACTTTGGATTAAACTGGACAGGTTCAGAAGTTGGAGACGATGCAGCAGTTAAAGAAGCGATTGGATTATACGAATTCCAAGCCTTAAAAAATGCAGCAGAGGCTATCGTTGATGACTTAGATTTACGTTATGAATTATATGCAAAAGCAGAAGCTTACTTATTAGAAAATGCTATTCTTATTCCATATATTACACAAGGTGGTGGATATGCGGTATCTCGTGTTGTTCCTTATACTCAACCTTACGCAGCGTATGGTTTATCTGATAATAAATATAAAGGAATGCAAGTTTCTAATGAAGTCATTACGGTTGAAGAACGTGAAGCGTTAAAAGCAGATTGGGAAAGTAAATTAGGTCAATAGTTTGACTAGTCTATATGCGCTTTAAAGATTGGGGCGATGCCCTAATCTTTTTGCATATAGAAAATTTAATAAAGGGGGAATGTTAATGAAACGATACATGCTATATCGATTTTTAAGATCGCTATTTTCAATCTTCATGGTTATCACAATTGTCTTCACCTTAATTTACTCAGTTATCCCGCGTGATCGTGTGTTCTTTTCGGACAGTAATATCGAAAAAATCCAAAAAAGACCAGACGATTATGCAAACTATAAGAATATTCAATGGGAAAAGTTGGGTTATTTAAAATACGATACCATTCAAGATTATTGTAAAGAGTTATACGGAGCCGCAACAACGGAATATAGTAACTGTGTTTTACCTGAGTCACAAGAAACAAAAGATTATGTAGCTTTACGTGAAAAAGAAGGATATGAGGTTCAATATTTTACAGAATCAGGACAAGCTTTTGCGACACGAGACATTCCAATTTTACAACGTGCGCTAAATTGGTGGGGGAATCTAATTAGCTTTGATCATCCGTACAAAGTGCAATCAGAAAATAATCCTGATTTAGAACGTAAAGTTTATATTGGAAAAGATCATAATAATCGTCCTGCTGTGATGTGTACAGGATGTGAAAGTAAATATTTAATTTATTTTGATGGGAATTTTCCATTTATTCATCAAAACTTCATCACCTTTAGTTTAGGAACATCTTATCCAACGTATAATGGCCAAGAGATATTAGATGTCATTTCTGAAACACAAGGCTCTAAAAAGACAGAAGAAATCACCTTACCAAATGGAAATAAAGCAAATTCAGCATTAAATTTATATACGTGTAAATATAAAGATACACTAGATAATATTGATCAAAAGCAATTCGTAGATCATTATGCAAATTGTAAAACGAATAAAACGGATCCATCAATGGTTCAAATCTCATTTACCATCGGATTTATCTCGCTTGTTTTGACGTATATCATTGGGATTCCACTTGGGATTCAAATGGCGAATCATAAAGGAAAACTATTTGATAAAATGGGTCAATGGTATATCATTTTCATGATTTCGATTCCAGGTTTAGCTTATATTGTGTTAGTTCGATTCCTAGGGAGTAAATATGCTGATTTACCAGGAATGTTTCCAATGCTTGGTTCAAGTAACCCAAAATCATATATCTTACCGATTATCTCGCTTACCTTAATGTCAGTAGCAGGACGTATGATGTGGATGAGACGTTATATGATTGATCAAACGACCATGGATTACGTGAAGTTTGCACGCGCTAAAGGATTATCAGAAAATGAAATTTTCTTTAAACATATTTTCAGAAATGCAATCGGTCCTATTGCTCATGGACTTCCAGCGGCGGTTATTTTCTGTATTTCAGGGGCATTAATTACGGAAGCTGTCTATAGTATACCTGGGATGGGGAAAATTTTACCGGATTCTATCAATGTTTATAATAATTCAATGGTCATCGGAATTACATTCTTATTTACAACGTTAGCCATTTTCTCAACCTTCCTTGGGGACTGGTTGTTAACACTTGTTGATCCACGTATTACATTACATGAAAAAGGGGGACGTAAATGATGAGCGATTCAAGATTTGAATTTGTCAAAATAGATGTACAAGCATCTGAACATATTGCAGCACCAGCTTACTCATATTGGCGTTCTGTATCACGCGCCTTCTTTGCCAAAAAAACAACGGTTTTTTTATTAATTGTGGTGATTGTTTTTTCATTAATTGCTTTGATTCAACCGATTTTATCAGGATATGATCCACAAATCGTTCCTAATATTAATGATGCTTCAATGCGTTTTTTAGGACCAAGCGCCCAATATCCATTTGGGACTGATGATGTTGGAAATTCTGTTTGGGATGTCGTTTGGGCTGGAACGAAAACATCGTTAATCATTGGATTTATCGTGACATTAATTAATACAGTCGTGGGTGTTTTCGTCGGAGCTGTTTGGGGATTTTCGAAAAAAGTTGATAAATTTATGCTTGAAGTATATAACATTGTCTCAAGTGTTCCATATATTTTAATTGTCACCGTACTGATGTATGCGATTGGTCGAGGATTTTGGCAACTTGTGTTTGCAATGTGTGTCACTGGATGG
>NZ_CALIOS010000032.1:0-4465 GCF_938044715.1 uncultured Turicibacter sp. | reverse complement strand
ACTCAATTGAAGATGGAATTCGCGATGCCTTCCGTTGGGATGAAATCCGTGAAACGATTTTAAATTATAATTAAGGTAAAAATCCCTCAAGGTTGATTGAGGGATTTTTAAATCAAATAGAGGTAGAGATATGAAACGGTTTATCAAATGGGGAGCGATGATTGCTTGGATGATTGTCATTTTTAGCTTTTCAGCGCAAACCGGTGAACAATCTTCACAAAGTAGTGGACTCATTGAGCGATTATTAGCTCAGTTTAGTTTTATGCCGAATCAAATCTTTGGCCTAGACATCCAATTTATGATTCGTAAAACTGCTCATTTTTCAGAATATTTTATTTTATATTTATTGATATTTAATGTCATCAAGGAATATCAACCAAAGAAACAATCACTTGCCTTTAGTTTAGTTGGTGTCTTTTTATACGCGTGTAGCGACGAGATTCATCAGGCATTCGTTCCAAGTCGTGCCTGTTTATTTACCGATGTTTTAATTGACACGGCAGGTGGAACCCTGGCGATGATTCTAGTGGCACTCCTAAAGCGAAATAAAAAGGTTTAAAGTTTGTGTACACTTTAAACCTTTTTATTTTGGTGGAGAACTATAAGTGTCAGATTGAACAAAATGAGTAGAGTTTAATTTTTCACTTGCTTCGGGACAACACGTCATCAATATTTCTTGCATCTGGGCCATTGTTTTTTTCATCTCTGCTAATTCTTTTTTTAATTCTTCTTTTTCAAGATCAGCTACCTTATCACTTCGACGATCTTGTAAGACCTGAAGATAGAGACCTTGAGCGGCGATATACTCTATATTCGTTCCAATCGATTCGAGAAAGACCCCAATGATATTTTGCTCATCTGGGTATTCGGCCTCCTTAGCAATGAGTACCGCAATTAGAATACTTAAAATCCAAAAGGTATACGGATCAAGAGATAGGAGATAAGGGAGAAATTTAGGACATTCTGGTGGAACAAGATCTTCGGCATCAAGGGTTTCAAACGAAGCTGCTGACTCATTCTCAAGTCCAATATCAGAAACAGGTGGGGGTGGTGGGGGTGTTGGAGGAGTTACACGCATAAAAAATCCTCCTTTAAAAGAGATTTTAAATTAGGTAATATCGTGATAAACAAAGAAATGGACGATACCCTAATTTTAGTTTATGTTTAGGTAGGGGAACGGTGAATAACAAAAGACATGATTCCAAAGAATCATGTCTTTTGTTATTAAAGTTGACGATTATAAAATTGAACAAATTGACTAATTTCGTCGTAAAGTAATCCATTATCGACAATATACCAACTGCCTTCGATATTTTTTAGTTTAAACGTGTTAATCATTTCGGTTGAATCTAAGTCCTCACACGAATTATTAATCATCTCATTCATGGTTGTCATGAGCGAGGTTTTCGCATTAAAGTCTTCGACATTCGTTGAGGCATAATGTTGACGATAGACTGAAATGACGTCTGGTAATGATAACTCGAGGAGTTCAGTGTAATTAGGAATGGTCATTTTAACAGCGACAGTTGCATTTTCGTTAACTTGCTGAACTTCTAAGATTTCATAAGTGGAGTTATTAACAATTGCCGCTAAATAATGAAGAATCAAAAAGTTTTCGAATGGAGAAGAGGCAAAGGGGTCTGTTGCAATATAACTTGCTGTATAATCTGTCGCCATTTGAAAAGCAGTAAATTCATGATATTTTGATATGTTTTTATCTTGGAGTGAATTAAGTGCTGCGATGACTGTTTCAACCGGTTTATGATCGGAATGATTAGCGACATAAGAAACGGGATGTGTTGATCCATTTGAACGACTACATCCAATAAGGATAAACAGATAAGCGATTAAGAGGAAACGGAATTTTCGTTTCAAAATGAACCTCTCCTTTATCAGAAATATATTTTATAGTATTTACAATAAATTCAATATTATGATAAAAAAGGTTGAATAAAAATAAAAAAAATATGAGAAAAAGTTTTGTTGAAAAATGCATGAATGAGTTGAAAAAAATAGAAAATATAAGGTATACTAAGTAATATTAAATTATATATTTTGTATATTATTAAAATATCAGTTTACTTGTAGCAGATAGGGATGACGATAAATGAAAAAAATAATGTGTTGTTTATGCTTAATGATTTTATTCATAGGAAATTCTTTCGTTATGAGAACCGATGCAAGGATATTATTAGAACAAATCAATAATAACTTACCGGATCATTCTTATTTTCAAGAGCGAGAAATACCACTAAAGTGGAACGGAAAAGAGCTAAAAGTGGTGTATTTGACATTTGATGATGGTCCAAGTAAACGAAGTGAGGAATTTATTGAGATTTTACAACGCTATGATGTCAAAGCGACCTTCTTTTATATTGGATCAAATGTTTCAAGATATCCAGACACTGTTAAAGCGGTACATGAGGCAGGTTTTTATATTGGTCTTCACTCAATGACACACGATCGTCAAATTATCTACAATCCAGATACACCTGAGGCGCTAACGCAAGAATTACTTCAAGAACAAGATTTGTTAGAGGGGATTATTGGGGTTCGACCGACTTTGTTTAGACCACCTTATGGAAGCGTTCCAGGCATTACACCAGCGATGGCTGATTCATTGATTGAGCATGACTTTAAAATATGGGACTGGACCATCGACTCGAAAGATTGGAAACAAAAATCAGCTAATGAAATTTTAGAAACCATCAAAAAACAAACCAATGCTCCGGTTGAAATTGTTTTAATGCATGAAAAAGAACTAACGCTTGAAGCATTGGCAAACATCATTGAATTTTATCAATCTCAAGGATATGAATTTAGAATGTATGATTCAAATCACCATCTAATCAATAATTTTTTAAAAGACAATAGACTTTAATGGAAAAATTTTTAAGGATAAATGGTAATGATGTATGTTAATTTTAAAATTGGATAAAATAAACAATAAGTTTTTGAAGTATTAAAGGAGCGTTGAATGCAATGAAAATAACGAGAATTATACCGATTTTATGTTTGTTACTTTTAGTAGGTTGTGGAGGTAAGGGCGAAACACAGGTTTTTACGATTTTAAATGATCAAATTGTCAGTCAAAATAAATGTAATGAAAATAATACCCAATTAACTGATTTAATGGCTAAAGAAACAGAGATTTATAATCGTATAATTGAAAAAGGAACAGATTCTTTTGATGATATCAAAGGATTTGTTGAAGAAGGCCAACAAAATGTTGAAAATAGTAAACAATTATTAAGTGAATATGATTTATGTATTCGTGGTGCCTTAGTTGATCAAAATAAGTTAATAAAAGAAAAGGATAAAGTAAAAGATAGTACAGCTTTACAAGAGGCAACGATGTTAATTGAACAATATACGATTTATGAATCAAGTTTAGTGGATTATGTCGAATCATTAATCCGTTTAAATGAGGCTCAAGCTCAATTTTATAATCAGTTGAATGAATCAACGGATATTCAACAAATGGAAGCTCTTGTGACAAATATTAATACAGCCATTGATGAGGCTAATATAGCCTCTGAAACTCATCATGATGCATTAATTGCGTTTAATGAGTTATATAGTAACTATTATGAAACCTATATTCAATAAAAAAGTGAAAGGAGGGATTTGAGATGGAGATTGTTTTAGCAAGTACTCAAAAGCATTTTGCAGATGTATTTCGAATTCGTACGAATGTCTTTATTGGAGAACAGCATGTTCCAGCACAGGAGGAAATTGATGAATTAGATCAATTTGTACCTATTTTAGTGGCATATGAGGGGGATATGGCGTTAGGCACAGCTCGTGTGATTGAAACAAAAGAAGGATATGCCAAAATTGGTCGAGTGGCTGTCTTAAAGGAAGCGCGTCAAAAAGGCGTGGGGCGTGCCTTAATGATGGCAGCTATGGAATATATTGAAGATAAGATGTCAGTGAATCAGATTAAACTAGATGCTCAGATTAGTGCCCAAAAATTTTATGAGTCTTTAGGATTTATAGCTCACGGTGAAGTCTTTTTAGATGCAGGAATTGATCATATTTCAATGGTTAGATTTATTAAAAGATAAAAAAAGCAATGGATGCAGGGCATCTATTGCTTTTTTTAAGTAAATGAAAGTTGTGTAGAGGAAGTCAAAGAAGAAGGATTAATATGATAAGCCTGTAATTCGGGTTGGCTATTTAACAGTTGGATAAATTCTGTAAATTTGTCTGCATGGTTTGCAATATAGCTTAAACGCTCTTGAATTTCGTTTTCTGTTAGCGGGCGCAGTGAATATTCTAAAATAAACGAAGAATCATCACCAGTTGTAAAACAAACTTCATATTCACAATGAACTCTTTCAATAATATGCGATCTTTTTACGAATCCAAATCGTTCAATTCCCAAATCTGAACGGTGAAGATCTTTGTTTTTGAAAGCTATTTCTTGGACAAATTGAAAAGATTTAAATATAGGTTGTGGTTC
>NZ_CALIOS010000031.1:0-23266 GCF_938044715.1 uncultured Turicibacter sp. | reverse complement strand
ATTGGCTGGCATGAGTCCAGTTCAATACCGAATTCATACCAGCCAATTGGCTGCTGAATATTTAGTTCAACTTTTTGGGGTCACTACACACTCTTGTCCCTTTTTTTATCTGAATCGCATATTAGCATAACCACCTTGCACAGAGACTACTCGGTACCCCAAAGGTTCTAGCATCATACAGGCTCGATAACTTTCACTCCCACTATCGCAAATTAAAAAGTAGGTTGAATTCAGCGTTAAAAATTTTTCGGGGTACATGACAATCGATTGATATGGAATATTAACTGCACCAGGAATATGAAACTCCGAAAATTCATAGGGAGATCTTATATCAATGACAATTGGTTTTTGCTTACTACTACCCATAAGTTGAGAAAGCTGACTAGGACTAATTATTTTAGGCATCTTTTTATCCTCCTTTATAAGTTTCTAGTAAATCTTTTTTAATACCCTCATCCGTTAAACTGCTATTTTATAGGAATTTAAAAAATGATATACTTACTGTATATATTATGAGGGGAAGGGTGAGGGTGTCATATGCTTTTACAATTAAAACAATTATACGGGGAACAATGTATCGTTGACGAAATTCCAGACTATCCAAATGACTATTATTGGTATAAAGATGATCAAAATCACCTCATCGGTATCAAAAAAGGGATCTCAAAACAAGAGAAAAAATTACTAGGGGTTATGCTTGAAGAGGTTGTAGGCGTTGATTTTAATCAACAAATCAAATTATTGTGGCTAGAATTACTGTTACACAATAAAAAAAGTTTATTAGACATGATTCAAAAAGACGGAAATGAAATTAGATTTATCTTCTTTGCCCACCATTTTGATGGTGATACTAAACTAGAGTTTGATGAACTTATCAAAGAATTAAATGAAAAATGTATTGTCCTCTTTTTAAGCCGTGAGTTTGGTGTCATTATCGATTTTCAAACAAAAGAAGAACATAATCTAGAAGAACTCGCACAAGCGATTCAACAAGACTTCTATCACAACATTAATTTTTATCAATCAGACTGTTATTTAGTTGATTCAAACATTTCGCAGGCCTTTTTGAATGAATATGAACTTTATAAAAAATATCGAAATACGACTAAGTTGACGGTTAGTTCACACGATTTACTACTACAATATATGATTCAAAATTTAAATCTATACGAAGGCTATTCCCATTTTGTCGAGAAGTTTAACAAAATCCCCTATGACTTATTAGAAGTTGCTAAAGTTTATATGGAAAACAACTTTAATATATCCGTTGGTGCCAAGATGATCTATATGCATCGCAATACGTTCATGAACAAACTTGAACGATTTATCCAATTAAGTGGACTCAATATTAAAGAATTCCATGATGCTTTGATTGCCTATGTCATCATTAATCAAATGGAAAAAAACACTTAAACTGTCATCTTGTATGACGGTTTTTTTCATCAAATTTGGAGTAGATGAGAAGCTTTTAGTTGTCTAGAATCCCGTTGATGTCATAGATCATAGAATCGAGATTTAATAGTGTGTTCGACGACATCAAGGAATAGCTTAGCTTTTAATTTGCGATGTAAAATTAAAGGTTTAGAGCCCCTTATACACTTTGCACAATTTATGTATGCGTTTTATGTGCAGTTTGTTTATTGATAAAAAATCGTTTTCATTCTATAATTTAACTATCACATGAGGGAGGAATTAAAAATGGCTGAAATTAAATTAAAAAATATTTACAAAATCTATGAGAACAATCCAAATCCATCGGTAACTGACTTCAATTTAGATATCGCGGACCGCGAATTTATCGTATTCGTTGGACCATCTGGATGTGGGAAATCTACTACTTTACGTATGATCGCAGGGTTAGAAGAAATTTCTAAAGGGGAATTCTATATTGATGGTGTGTTAATGAATGACGTAGCACCAAAAGATCGTGATATCGCGATGGTATTCCAATCTTACGCGTTATATCCACATATGAATGTATATGATAACATGGCATTCGGATTAAAATTACGTAAAATTCCTAAAGATGAAATCGACCGTCGAGTTAAAGATGCTGCTCGAATCTTAGGTCTTGAACAATATTTAGATCGTAAACCAAAGGCGTTATCAGGGGGACAACGTCAACGTGTTGCTTTAGGGCGTGCAATCGTTCGTGATGCAAAAGTATTCTTAATGGATGAGCCATTATCAAACTTAGATGCTAAATTACGTGTTGCCATGCGTTCAGAAATCATTAAATTACATGAGCGTTTAGCAACAACTACTATCTACGTAACACATGACCAAACAGAAGCGATGACAATGGCGTCTCGTATCGTTGTTATGAAAGACGGAGTTATCCAACAAATCGGTTCTCCAAAAGAAATCTACGATAACCCAGCAACTGTATTCGTTGGAGGATTCATCGGTTCACCTGCTATGAACTTCATCCACGGTAAAGTAGCTAACGGATATTTCGTAGCTGACAACCAAAAATTCCGTATTCCTGAAGGAAAATACAATATGTTAAAACAAAAAGGATACGATAATAAAGAAATCATCTTCGGTATTCGTCCAGAAGATATTCATGATGAGCCAATCGTAACTGATACTTACGAAGAAGCAAAATATATTGCTGAAATCGAAGTTGCTGAGTTACTTGGACATGAATCAATCCTTTACACTAATTTAGCGGGACAACAATTAGTTGCTAAAGTAGATGCTCGTTCAGATATCCGTATGGGAGATAAATTAGAAGTTGCTTTAGATATGAACAAATGTCACTTCTTCGATGTTGACACTGAAAAAGCTATTCGTTAATCGAAGTTTAAAAAATAATATATACACACACTTTAAAGCTGTATCTTGAATAAGATACAGCTTTTTTTGTCTCTTCATCCTAAATCTAATCGGACTTTTAAAGGATTGAAAATATCTTCTGATAGAATGAAGTTTTGATTAGAAAATGGTGGGAGAATTTGATTGATTTATCTTGTACATTATTATTAACTTAAAATAATCAATGATCAAGAGAGTAGAAGTAGAGCATATCTAACAGCGAGTAGGGGGATGAGAGCCTAAAAGTGATTCTATTTTGAAGCGCACTTGTGAGAGTTTATCTGAACTAAGAGTAGGATAAGACGCCTACCTGCGTTAAGGGTTAGAGGGAAACATATTTTGTTATATGTTTAACTGGAGTGGTACCGCGGTCTTAATCGTCTCTAGAATTAATAGTCTAGAGACGATTTTTTTTATTCTTCAAGGGCCCTGAAGATAAAAAAACAAAAAGATGAACTTAAGGGAGAGATGAACAATGAAAAAAATGATTAAAGGTTTAGTCTTTATAGGAATATGCTTATCAGTACTGGGTGGATGTGCACAAAGTTCAAATGAAACGAGTCGATTCGATAAAATAAAAGAAACTAAAAAAATAACCATGGCGACAAGCCCAGATTATGCACCTTATGAATTTATTGATCCAACAAAGTCAGGATCGGAACAATATGTAGGAGCAGACATTGAACTTGGAAAATATATCGCACAAAAATTAGGTGTTGAATTAGAATTGAAGATTATGGATTTTAGTGCTGTTTTAGCTGCCATTAGTGAGGGAAAAGCTGATATGGCGATTTCAGGACTAGGATATAAGCCTGAACGTGCAGAAGCAATGGAGTTTAGTGAGGCCTATAATACATCTGAAGATGGAGACGGTGATGGATTTTTAATTCGTGCAGAAGATGTCGAAAAATATAAAACATTAGAAGATTTTAATGGAGTTAGTATTGCAGCTCAAAGTGCTTCATTACAAGAAGGATATGTTAAAGACCAATTACCAAATGCCCAAATTAATACCATTGCCTCTCTTTCAGATGGTGTCTTACGTGTTCAAAGTGGAAAGTCAGACGCGTTAGCTATCTCATATTCAACAGGAGAGCAGTATGTGAACGCCAATAAAGATTTAGTCATGAGTTCTGTCTTGTTTGAAGGAAATGATTCAGAAGGAACCATGATTGGAATTGTTAAAGGGGAAACAGAATTAGTCGAAGCCATCAATGAAATCATCCAAGAGGTAAAAGAACAAGGATTATATCAACAATGGGAAGAGGCGTATATAGCCTATGCTAAAAGCTTAGGAATTGAATAAGACGCATTAAGGAGGAGTGTGAGAACATGGTTCAAGATATGATTAAAATTTTAGATCAGTACTGGTATGTCTTTTTAGAAGGGCTAGGGGGAACGTTAAGTCTAGCTGCTATCACGGTTTTCTTTGGAATGATTTTCGGGGCAGTTCTTGCCATCATTAAGTTATCAAAATCAAAAATTGTTCAATTCATTTCAACCGCTTATATCGAAATTATTAGGGGAACACCTTTACTGTTACAACTTTATTTCTTTTGGTTATTTTTGCCGAAATACTTACCATTTGAAATCTCAGATTGGACTTGTATTGTCATTGCCTTAGTTATTAACAGCAGTGCCTATGTTGCCGAAATTATCCGTGCCGGAATTCAAGCGGTTGACAAAGGACAGATGGAGGCTGCTAAAAGTCTTGGAATGAGTGATGTCCATATGATGACTCGCATCATCTTCCCACAAGCCGTTAAAAATATTTTACCAGCGCTTGGGAATGAATTTATCATGATGGTCAAAGAAACATCACTCGCATCAGTCTTCTTTATCAACGATTTAATGACCTCGTATCAAATGATAAAATCGGCCACATTCAAACCGATTGCACCACTTATGATTACCGCGGTCATCTATTTTATTGTCACATTTAGCTTATCAAAAGTAGTTAAAGCGATGGAAGGGAGATTGAGTGTCAGTGATTAAAGTTGAAAAATTAAGTAAATCATTTGGAGATTTAAAAGTATTAGATGAAATTACCGAAGAAATTCATCAAGGGGAAGTGGTATCCATCATAGGTCCGAGCGGCAGTGGAAAAAGTACATTTTTACGTTGCTTAAATCTACTTGAAAAGCCGAGTAGTGGGCGCGTTATCTTTGAAGGAACCGATATAACAGATAAAAAAGTAAACATCGATTTACACCGTCAAAAAATTGGGATGGTCTTTCAACATTTTAACGTCTTTCCTCATTTAACTGTCCTTGAAAATATTACGATTACGCCAAGGCTTGAAAAGAAAGTTCCAAAAGCAGAAATTGAAGCCAAAGCATTAGGATTATTAAAAAAAGTTGGGCTTGAAGAAAAAGCAAATGAATACCCACGAAAATTATCAGGGGGACAAAAACAACGTCTAGCAATTGTTCGTGCCCTTGCGATGGACCCAGATGTCATTTTATTTGATGAACCAACGAGTGCACTCGATCCTGAGATGGTAAAAGAAGTCCTTGAGGTGATTAAAGATTTAGCCGTGAATGGAATGACGATTGTCATTGTGACGCATGAGATGGGATTTGCTAAACAAATTAGTGATCGTGTGCTATTTATGGATGGGGGCAATATTTGCGAACAAGGAACGCCACAGCAAATTTTTGATAACCCACAACATCCACGTACGCAAGCCTTTTTAAGTAAAGTGCTATAGGGGGGATTTAATGTTAACGACGTTTAAATATGATCATTATTATTTATATGATGAATTAAAAGATTGTCTTAAGATATTACAAGATAAATATCCTCATTTAATGAGTGTCGAATCCATTTGTGAAACAGATGAACAAAAACAAGTCTTTGCCGTGACGCTCACGAATCAAAACACAGGGGCGCCACATACGAAGCCTGCCTTTTATATGGATGGTAATCATCATGCAGGTGAAGTAACAGGTTCCATGGCCGCGATGCATACGATTGATTATCTAGTGACAAATGAAAGCCCATTACTAAATGATTATACGGTATATGTTATTCCACGTATGTCACCAGATGGAGCGGAAGCCTATTTAACCAGTGCAGAGAAACTTCGCTCAGTGAATCGAAATTATCCGTATGAGGAAAAAGAAGCGGGATTGCATCCTAGTGATCTAGATGGTGATGGTGTCATTCGTTTAATGCGTGTTAAATCACCGTATGGTGCTTGGAAAATTTCAAGTGATGATTCACGAATCATGATTAAGCGCCAGCCGGATGAGGTGAATGGAGATTTTTATAACGTTTATCCTGAAGGGGAAATTGTTGGATTTGATGGGATCAATATTAAACTAGCTAAAAATAAATGGGGGCTTGATTTTAATCGAAATTATCCATTTGGATGGTTCCCAGATGCCCGTCAACCGGGTTCAGGGAAATATCCACTTTCAAATCCTGAAAATAAAGCGGTGGCTGACTTTATTATTAACCATTCGAATAGCTTAGCTTCAACGCTTCATACGAGTGGAGGAATGATTATCTATCCACGTGGGATACATCCTGAAAAAAAAGCTCATCCCTTTGATATGAAGTTATATAAAACGATTGGAAAAATTGGAACAGATGAAACAACGTATCCATGCTACAACATTTTTGATGCTTTCTTGACAGATACTGTTAATTATTCATCAGGTGCCTTTGATGATTGGTGCTACTTTACCCAAGGAATTTTAACTTATACCGTTGAACTATGGGATATGAAAAAGCACGCCGGAATTTCCCATACTTGGCCACGCATTGCCCATCAAGAGGTTGAAAAAGAGCTGGAAGATTATAAAAAGCAACTGGCGTGGATTGATACGAATGTTTCAAAAGAAGCAGGATTTAAGGAATGGACAAAGATTAATCATCCGCAACTCGGTGAAGTTGAAATAGGTGGATGTGATTTCAAATATACGATGCAAAACTGTCCGCCACATCTACTTCAGACCGAGATAGAAAACAACACCAAATTTATGTTGCGTCAAATTGCGACGCTTCCAAAATTAGTTTTTGCATCTGTAGAGGTGATTCAAGTAGCTCCCAATCTTTATCAAATGGAAGTCGTTGTTTCAAATCAAGGCTATCTTCCAACCTATGTTTGTGAACAAGCTAAAACGGTGAAAGTTGATCAACCAGTCACTGTTTCATGTGTTGGAGAAGTTAAATTGATAAACAGTGAAGAAACTCAGACCATCGGCCATCTAGAAGGATTTTCAGGAATTAAAACAGAGTATAGCTATGATGGAATTCAGACCGAGAATCATGCCCCTATTTTGAAAAAAGTAACGTGGTTGATTCAAGCTAAGACAGGGACCACCGTTACCTTAATAGCTACTCAACCTAAAGCAGGACGAATTGAAAAAAGCATGTCCTTATAGAATAAAAAATACCGTGAAGCAGCGCCTCACGGTATTTTTTATTTTGTTGACTCACGTTCGATGAGTTCAACAGGTAATGTAATATGTAATTGTTCAATCGGTTCCTTTTTAATTAACTTAAATAAGGTTTCAGCAGCGATTTCTCCCATTGATTGAATCGGTTGGGCAATAGTTGTAATCGTTGGATCGGTAAATTCACAGATGCTGATGTTATCATATCCAACAATTTGAACATCTTCTGGGACTGAACGTCCTAATTTTTTTAAACAACGCATCGCACGCGCTGCAATGATGTCACTTCCAGCAAAGATTCCATCAATTTGAGGATGCGTAATTAAAAATTTATAAATTTCTGAGGTATTATCTGTTGAAAAATCAAGCTCTACCGTATGGACACGAATATAGGGATCACGGTTCATCGTCTCTAAAAAGCCATTACAACGTTCATTCGCAGGTGCAACTGTTGATGGACCTCGGAATTGAACGATATTTTTACATCCGAGTGACATGAGTCGATTGGCCGCTAAAATTCCTCCCATATAATTATCGGCTGTAACAGATGGGATATCTTTACTGATAATACGATCCAGTGCGACAATTGGAATATCTAAATTAGTATAAGAAGCGATATCCGGTGAATTTGAGCATAAAATTAGACCATCAATTTTATTGGTTGAGAATATTTGTAAATATTCTTTTTCACGATCAATACTCTCCTTTGAAGTACATAGCATTGTTTTATAGCCATGATGTAAAATAACCTCTTCCATCCCTGAAATCATGTCGTTGAAAAATTCATTCTTTAAATCAGGAATAATAACTCCAATAATTTTTGATGATTTTCGATAAAGTGAACGGGCAATTTCATTTGGAACGTAATTTAATTCTTCGATTGCCTTCATTACAAGCTCTTTTGTATGTTCATTAACGTAACCTTTACTATTAATAACACGAGAAACGGTCGCGACTGATACATTCGCAAGCCTTGCTACGTCTTTAATATTTGCCAAATTTGCCACCCCTAAAACTATTTATGTAATCGTTAACCTATCCCTTAATTATAAAGACGTGAGCTGTTAATGTCAATCATCGTCTCGATGTAAAACGCTAAAATTAGGAAATAAACGACTTATTTACCCATTTTTGGGACTTCCAACGAATGGTGAAGACCAGTCCTCGGAAACACTCATCCACTGCAAAGGCAATCCAAATACCAGCTAATCCAAGACCAAACCAAATCCCAAGAACATAAGCGACTGGAATACAAATGACCCACATCCCAACAATCCCTAAAATAAATGGATAATTAATATCTCCCGCTGCTTTTAAAGCATTCGTTAAGACAAGATTTGTTGCACGACCAATTTCTAAGAATACATTAATTAATAAAAGCGTGTGTCCAAGACTTAGAATATTTGCATCACTTGTAAAAATTCCAAATAAAAAATCACTGCCTAAGTAACAAATAATTGAAAGTCCAAGTGAGACGGATACGGCTAATCTCTGCGTTTTAAATGTCTGATGCGAAACCTCATCTGTTTTTTTCTCACCAATCAAATAGCCTACTAACACTTGATTTCCTTGAGCAATTGCTAAACTGAATAAATAAACAAACATCGAAATATTCCCCGTATAAACACGCGTTGTAATCGCTAGTGTTCCAAGCATGGAAACAAAGGAAATAATAATGACTTGTGATGTTGAATAAGCAAGTTGTTCAAGAGCTGATGGGACTCCGATTTTTAAAATATTTTTAACATCTTGAAGTGGCCAAGATTTGAAGAAGTGTGTTGAAAATTTGAACTCAATTTTACGATAAATAATCACAGCAATCAAGACAACCGTTACGAATCGACTAAATACCGTTGAAATAGCGACTCCAACCGGTCCTAGTTCTTTGACCCCAAACAATCCATAGATAAATAGGGCATTCCCACAAATATTAATCAGATTGGCAATTAACGTAATAATCATGGAATGTTTCGTATACCCAAAGCTTCGTAAGATGCCACTTAAGACCGGTTGAATGGCCATTAAAAATAAAAAGCTTCCAATAATTTTCGTATAATTAAGCGTTATATCCATAATTTCAAGTGGCGTATTCATGAATGTTAAAATATATTTTGAACACGTAATCATCACAACACTTAAAATAATACCAATCAAAAAGTTGGCCCCAATCGAAACGATTGAGACCTCGCATGCCTTCGTTTGATTTTTGGCTCCTAAATTTTGTGATACTAAGATAATCGTTCCCGCTGCCACAAAGTTGAACATCACCCCAATCAAGTTAATGACTTGATTCGACATTCCAACAGCGGCTACTGCATTATCCGAATAGGCGCTTAACATGAAGGTATCGACCATTCCCATAAGCATGAACAGTGTCAACTCAATGAAAATAGGCCACGATAATTGAAATAATGATTTTTTTTCAAATGACATAACTTTCCCCCCTAAAGCCAGTTACTATTTAACTGGCACTAATAATAGGGCAGAAAGAGGTGCTATTTTTACCCTATTTTTAATGATCATTTCCTCATCAGTCATAAGGTTACGATACATTTGATTCATCGTAGTTGGAACACTAACTGATTTTGCCTCATCTTGATTATTTAAAATCACATAGATTTCTTCGTCTTTGAAAACTTTTTTGAAGATGATCACATTCTCTTTATCATTTGTTTCAATCCACTGTAATTCATGAGAACGCATCGCCGGATAGTTTTTACGAATGCGAATTAATTGTTTTAAATAATCATACATTTCACGATCTTGTTTTTCTTCATCCCAAATCATACAACGACGGCATAGTGGATCCGCTCCACCATCTAAACCAATTTCGCCACCATAATAAATACAAGGTGAACCGGTTTGTGTCATTTGGAAGGTATAAGCTAATAACGCTTTTGCTTTATTACCTTCGCAAGTCGTTAATAAACGCGTTGTATCGTGACTATCTAGTAAATTAAAAGCCACTTCATTTACATTGTGAGCGTAGTCTGTATAAATCTTATTAATCGCTACTTTAAACTCAGATGGCTTCATTCGATCTTTTGCAATAAACTCGAGCATCGCGTCTGTTAATGGATAATTCATAACGGCATCAAATTGATCACCATTTAACCAAGGTTGAGAATCATGCCAAATCTCACCTAAGATATAGACATCATCCTTGATTTCACGAACCGCTTTTCTAAATTCACGCCAGAATGCATGATCGACTTCATTAGACACATCTAAACGCCATCCATCAATGTCAAATTCACGAACCCAATAACGCCCAACTTCTAAGAAATAATCTAACACTTCTGGATTTTCTGTATTTAACTTTGGCATATTCTCACAAAATGCGAAAGCATCATAATTTAATCCATTAGGTTGTAAAATTTCATCAAAATCTTCTTCAATTAATGGGAACTTACGAATATGGAACCAGTCTTTGTATTCTGATTTTTCACCATTTTTCACAACATCTTGCCATTGTGGGAAATTCCAACCGCAGTGATTGAAGACAGCATCTAACATAATACGAATCCCACGGGCATGTGCTAACTCAACAAATTGTTTGAATAATTCTTTTGTTCCAAATTGAGGATCAATTTCAAAGTAATCTTCCGTATCATATTTGTGAGTTGATGGTGATTTAAAAATCGGGCAGAAGTAGATTCCTGTAATTCCTAAATCCTCAATATGATCTAAGTGATCGATAATTCCTTGAATATCGCCTCCAAAGAACGTATCGTATTTTGGATCAACAGATCCCCATTCGACTACATTTTTAGGATCAATTGAAGCATCTCCATTTGCAAAACGTTCAGGGAAGATTTGATACCATACGGTTTCTTTTACCCAAGCAGGAGCATTGAAAACATCAATACCATTTAAGAATGGGAAGCAGAAGAAGTTTCCTAAGTTTTCAAAGTGTGTTTTTTCCTCAGTCATATCTGAATCTTTTGCTTTATTAGTTAAATTAACAATTTTCTTTTCCCCAAATAAAATTTGTTCTTTATCTGACTCTAAAACGAAAGCATAACGCATACGTCTAAACTCTGGGCTGACAGCCGCAATCCAATAATCAAATAATTCAGTTGATGCTTCTTTTTTCATTTCAACGGTTTTTGACATCCAACCACTAGCACCTTCAGCGTTTAAGTTTCCGCCACCACCACCGGCAACCCAGTGATAAGGATCTCCGAAAATAACCTCTGCGCGTTCTACTTCATCTTTAGCCGTACGAATACGAAGGTGAATGGTCTTTTTATCGTATGCGTAAGCATAGTTTTGTTTTGGTCGATGATAAATTGCATGATAGTTCATTAAAATTTCACTCCTTTTTATTATAAAACTGTTCAATGTTATCCCCTCAATTGAATATATATTTAATAATCATTGAATTCAGTTATTAAATCGCATCCATTTTATTGGCTACGTTTTCATTATGCCACCTTAGCAATTGAATTTCAATGAGTTTTTGAAACGTTTCACCTGTGTAACCGGTTTTCTAAATTGGAAACAATAAAATTCAGGAAGTGACAATTAACGACACAATGAACTAAGGGAGGAAAAGAAGTAAAATATGAGGCGACGTCGAAGAAGAAAACGATATTATATTAATCTAAAAAAATGGAGAAGAATAGGCATCGCGGTTTTAGTTGGATGGGGAATTTATGTTAGTTTAACCTTTATGTATCAGAATCTATATCCCGTTGTCATGACTTATGCGAAGGCTCAAACGACAAATATCGCCACCTTAATTATTAAGGAAGGCATTGCGCAAAGCGAACTCGTCAACTTCAAAATAGATGAAGTCATTAAATTTAAAGAAAATGATGAGGGACTCGTCAGTAGCATCATCGTCAATACACCTGTTTTGAATCGCTTGCTCGTTTCAACTACCCAGCAAATAGAAGAGAAATTACTGCTCGTGGAGAGTGGTGACTTAACTGAACTTGGTTTGGATGCTATCTATGGGGGACCTTATGAAGATGGCGTCTTGATTAATATTCCATGGGCGGCGGCCTTTAATTTGTCGCTGTTTCATGATATTGGTCCAAGTTTTCCGGTGAGTGTTAAGCTAAATGGAAGTACTGTAACTGACATTGTAACAGAAGTTAAACCATACGGAATCAATAATGCCTTACTTGAAATTTTATTAAAAGTAGATGTCAAATTAGAGGTCTTATTACCGTTTAAATCGGATGAAGTCACTGTCTCAGTTTCAAGTCCACTGGTATTAAAAATGATTACGGGACAAACACCACAATACTATTACATTGGAAATAGTTCGGCATCACCAATGAATCCAATTTCGGGTAGTACAGATACTTCATCTAGCAACTCAAATACGCAAACACCAGTACCAAATCCATCACCTGAACAAAGTGTAGCAGAGGGAATGGAAAACCTTTTATTAGAATAACCTAACAAAAGCCGTATTTTTAAACTGAAAAAATACGGCTTCTGACATAAAAATTAACTTTAATCATGATTTATGATAAAATAACTATTAATAGACTAGGAGGTAGTGAGGTGAAAAAAGTGAGCCGATATCGTTATAAATTAGTGAAATCCCATCTAGTGGAATTTGAAGAAGAATTATTTTATCAAAAATTAACTGAAATTTTAGAAAAATACGATGTAATTGTGGGGGATTTTTCAGGAGGCCAATTACGTTTAAAAGGCTTCTATTATAACGAGCGCAAAAATGTTCCACTGGAATTAAAATGTATCACGATTCCAGAATATTTAACAGAATATTGCGTTTATGGATGCCCCTATTATGTATTAGAAAAAATCACCGTTCAACCTGAAACTGCAACTGAATAATAAATGAGATAGACAACGAGGAAGATAGCATGTATAAAGGATATTTAATCGACTTAGATGGAACAGCTTACCGAGGATGTGAGGTCATAAACGAAACGTTACAATTTGTAAAAAAACTTCATGAAAAGCAAATTCCGTATTTATTTTTAACAAATAACAGTTCTAAAACACCAGACATGGTGGCAGACGTCTTACAAAAACATGGTTATCCTGTCACAAAAGAGCAGATTTACACACCATCTATGGCAACGGCTCAATATATTTATGAGCAAAATCCAAATGCCAAGGTTTATATGATTGGTGAAATTGGTCTTGAAACAGCTTTGCTTGAAAAAGGACTGACGTTAACATCTGAGCAACCAGACTATGTTGTTATTGGACTTGATCGTGACATTAACTATGAAAAGTATGGATTAGCTTGTCTTGGAATTCGACAAGGGGCAACCTTCATTTCAACGAATGGCGATGTTGCCATTCCAACTGAGCGTGGATTGATGCCAGGTAATGGTGCCTTAACATCTGTTATTACCGTTTCTACGGGTGTTGATCCTATTTTTATTGGGAAGCCAGAGCGTATCATCATGGAAAAAGCCCTTGAGATGATTAAGGTTCCAAGGCAAGAAGTGGCCATGATTGGTGATAACTATTTTACAGACATTTTAGCTGGAATTAATGCTAATATTCCAACCATCTATATTGAAGGGGGCGTTTCACTTCGTGAAGAAGTCATGAGTTACGACGCTAAGCCAACCCATATTTTAAAAGACCTATCAGAATTTAATATTTAAAAAAAGGCCCAAGGGCCTTTTTTTTAGTCTTCATCAAAATAAGTTCCACAGCAGACCTTCGTTGTTTTTCCTGATGCCAAAAGATGATCGTTTAAATCCCACTTAACTTCTAAAATTCCACCAGGTAAGTACACCTTGATGATTTCATTAGGAAGCACTTGTCGTCTAACAACGGCACTCGCAACCGCAGCAGCCGTATTCGTTCCACACGCGCCTGTAAAACCAGCTCCACGCTCATAAGTTGTTAATTTTAATTCGTGATCATTTATGACAGTTAACATTCCAACATTGACATCGTAACGCTTTGATAAGCGCCCCATTTCCTCGTAAAAGGTATGATGATCTTCATCCGTGTATATAATAAAATGAGGATTTCCCATCGAAATCATATCCACCATCCAAATGCCGAATGATGTTTCAATTTCTTTACAATACTTTGTGACATCACTTTTAAGGCTCAGTGGTTCATAAGGTTCAGTTAACATATGTGCAAGTCCTAAGTCTACTGTGATGACATCTTTATCATGTGTTAACGTGGAAATATTAGCATCTGTTTCGACTAAGATTTGATCTTGATTAAAACGGTCAATTTCCATTAAATATCGACCTATGAGCCGTAATCCATTTCCGCATGTTTTAGCTCTAGATCCATCTTTATTATAAATCATCATTTTTACATCTGCTATATCAGAGGGGGTTAAAATGATGATACCGTCCGATAAAATTCCGGTACTTGCATCCGTTATTTTAAGTGCTAATTGTGACCAGTCCATATTACTTTTAGGTTGTTCTAGCAGGTTGATAATGAGGTAGTTATTACCTAGTGTAGATAGCTTAGTAAAAAAAAAGGTAGCCAAATTGATTCCTCCTTAAGTATATCTGTTTACTTTTTCACTTACCCGTTTTATAATTTAACTAATTCATAATGAGGTGATAGCAGTGAACGAAACAGAAAAACAAATCGTTGAGATTCTTGAAAAGTTAAGACCCTATTTACAACGTGATGGTGGCGATGTTGAATACATTAAATTTGAAGATGGAATCGTTTATGTTCGAATGCTAGGAGCATGTGTTGGATGTGCTTCAATGGATTCAACATTAAAAGATGGAATTGAGCAAATTTTATTAGAAGAAGTTCCTGGTGTTATCGGCGTTGAAAATGTAGATGAATTTTAATTCAATATAAAAAAGAGGTCCTCTATTATTCTTATTCAATAGGGGCCTCTTTTTTACATTAATTTGAATATTTTGCTTCACGTTGCACCCATTCTGGTACCCTTAGTTCGATGAGTGTACTTTGGTAAACCTCATAAGGAAGTTGATAGAGAAGTTTACTATATTGCATGGCTTGCTCATATAAGGCCGGAACATCAATTTCTTCATCGGCTCTTAGGTTATACAGGGCGTCATAAAACTGAGTCGGAAAATAAAGCCGTGCATAAAGAAGTTGCCATTCTTCTTTAGTCAATGGATTAACCTGATTTATAATTTGAACAAAGGTACGAACTTGATTCAAATCGAGATTCATTAAGTAAAGATGACGAATATATTCGCAATAGCATCTTGCCTTATTATCAAGTGTCACTAACTGTGGAGAAAAAAATTCATATTTATAGGTTGTCGGTGTGAGACGCATATGGCAAAGCGAAACCAAATATTCTGTTGTTGCGATTTCATTTATAAAAGTATAAGCTTGCTCATTTAAATGAATATAATACGTAGCTAAATCAAAAAATAAAGAGCGATTCTCAGGTGGTAGCTGATCAATTAAAACATTTAGTTGTTCTTCATGAAGTTGTGTTTTGGCTAACCACCTTTGCTTTAATTCGCTCGCTAATGGATAGGGTTTAGGATAAATGACAGGAATATTCAATGTTTTAATATCGACATATTCATGTAAGGGTGTCATAGATTCTAAGACATAGTAATGCTGATTTTCAAATAGAACAGTCGTTGTATTTTCTTTAGAGAGTAGCACACGTTGAGTTGAACTATATTGTAAAAGTTGTAGAAGATGGAAAAAAACTGTATTCTTCTCTTTTCCAACTGATATAATATATATATATCGGTCACCAAAGTTTGTATAATAGATATCATTCAACTGTTCTAAATGATCGATATGGAGTTGATAGTACCAATTAATTAGCTCCTTCATTCGAATCATCCTCTAATTTTAAGATAGGTATCTAATCTATATCTATGCTAGTGTGATATATAAATATGATAATTGAAGGGATGAAAATAAAATGGATCAAAAACAATTAACAGATTTAACTATTCAAAGAATTAAAGATAGAGGCGTTACATTAGAACAAATTGCAGAGCTTACACACTTTTTACAAGTCTCTTACTGTAAAGAATTAACATTAGAAGAATGTCTTGAAAATGTTAAGGCTGTTTTAGGAAAACGTGAAGTTCAAAACGCTGTTTTAACAGGAATTCGTCTAGATGAATTAGCAGAGATGAAATTATTAGAAGGACCGCTACAAGAAATGGTTGATACAGATTACTCCTTGTACGGAATTGATGAAATTTTAGCCTTCTCTATTTTAAATGTCTATGGTTCAATTGGTTTTACTAATTATGGATATATTGACAAATTAAAACCAGGTATTTTAGGAGAAATTGATGCTAAGGGAAAAGGTGAAGGATGTTGTCAAACATTTATGGATGATTTAATAGGAGCGATTGCAGCGGCAGCGGCTAGTCGTATCGCGCATCGTCGGGTAGGAAAAGCTGAAGTTGAATAATCAATTGGTTTAGAGGGGAGAGATTATTGTGTGGTTCAATTATGCACTCGAAGCAGCCATATTAGCTAATTTATTGGCACAAATCGTCAAAGTACCAATTCGTGTTCTTACGAAAAAAGAATGGAGTCCACGCTTATTAATCTCAACAGGTGGTATGCCAAGTTCACATTCAGCATTTGTGTCTGCCTTAGCAACGGCAGTTGGAGTGACAGACGGTATACATTCCACAACATTTGCTATCTCATTTTGTTTTGCAGCTGTGGTTATTTTTGATGCCATGGGAATTCGTCGCCATGCGGGTCAACATGCTGCTATGTTAAATCAGTTATTAGATGATTTAATGAAAAATGGTGATTTTTCAATTTTTCAAAATCCAAGTTACCAAAAAAGATTCAAAGAGTTACTGGGACATGAGCCTCTTGAAACATTTGCGGGAACATTATTTGGGATTTTTATTGCTTTTGTATACGCTATGATGATAGGTATTATTTAATAAAATAATTTGTATAAAAGTTGTTTGTGACACAACTTTTAGTTATAATTTAAGTACGATTTTAAAAGAGAGGTGAATCAGATGGCAGAACAAATTTTTGATTTAACAATTATCGGTGGAGGACCGGTTGGAATTTATGGAGCCTTTTATGCTGGGATGCATGGAATGAGCATTAAAATTATAGATGCACTTCCTGAGCTTGGGGGGCAATTAGCGGCATTATATCCTGAAAAATACATCTATGATTTACCAGGTCATCCTAAAATTAAAGCAGGAGAAATGGTAGAACAATTATTAACTCAGATGAATCAATACCAAGATAAAATTGATATTGTAACAAACACGACAGTAGAAACAGTTGAAAAATTAGAAGATGGAACATTTAAAATTTGTACGAATCAAGAGTGCCATTATTCACGCTCTGTGATTATCACAGCTGGAAACGGAGCCTTTACACCACGTCAATTAGATGTACCAAATGCAGATGATTTTAATAATATTCATTATTTTGTTTCAAGTATGGATCGTTTTAAAGGGAAAGATGTCATCATTTTTGGTGGTGGCGATTCGGCAGTAGATTGGGCCTTAATGCTTGAGGGTGTTGCAAAAACAGTAAAAATTGTACACCGTCGTGATGATTTTAGAGCCCATGCTGCTAGTGTTGATCGATTAAAATCATCTACGGTTGAGATTTTAACGCCATATGTTGCAAAAAGTTTACTAGGTGAAAATAATCAAGTAACTGCTGTTGAGTTAACAAACTTGACAACAAATGCAACAGAAAAAGTAAATGCAAATGAAGTCATTGTTTTATTTGGATTTATTTCGTCACTTGGACCAATTAAAGATTGGGATTTAGAACTTGATAAAAATGCTTTATGTGTTAATCATCGTCAGCAGACAAGTGTTTCAGGAATTTATGCAGCGGGAGATGCTTGTACGTTCGATGGAAAAATTAAAATGATTACCACTGGATTTGGCGAAATGGTAGTTGCTATTAATGCTGCTATCCAATATGCTTATCCAGAAAAAGTTCATCGTCATAAACATAGCTCAGCTCTTGTTAAATAAAAAAAACGTCCGATTGGACGTTTTTTTATTTAATTAGATGATAGGGGTGATAGACAAAAAATTAATAATCATTCAAATTATTATCAATATATAAGATTTTTTGAATGTTGTCATGGGTTAGTAGAGATTTTTAATTTTATTGAATATTTTTTTGTCCTTTTCATTTAAAAAATTTCACAAAGCGATTTTCTGGAAAAAAGTTTATGATATAATGTAAGGGTATGTATGAACTGAGGTGTAAATGATGAAAATCAAGGAAGGGAGTATCGTACGAGGAAAAGTTACAGGTATCCAGCCTTATGGAGCGTTCGTTCAATTGAGTGAAGATTGTAATGGTTTAATTCATATCTCGGAGTTGTCGGACGGATATGTTAAAGATATTCGTGATTTTGTTCATATTGGGGAATTTATTGATGTAAAAGTTCTTAAATTTAATTCTGAATCTTTACAAGCACGATTAAGTTTAAGAGGTGTTGCTAATAATAATTACCGGTATAATCGTATGAAGGCATCTGACTTTGAGACATCAAATGGATTTGCACCACTAGCACAACAATTACCCATTTGGATTCGAGATTCACTCGAGAAAATTGCAAGGGTTAACAAGGAGGATTAGCACAATGGGAAAATTCTTATCATTTAACTATGAAAATGCATCTTCATTCGTTGCATCACATGAATTAGAATATGCAAAAGAATTAGTACAAGTATTACACAATCGTATTCATGAACAAACAGGTGCAGGAAATGATTTTTTAGGATGGGTTGACTTACCTGAAAATTATGATAAAGATGAGTTTGCTCGTATTCAACAAGCAGCAGCTAAAATTCAATCTGATTCAGATGTTTTATTAGTTATCGGAATCGGTGGATCTTACCTTGGAGCGCGCGCTGCAATTGAAGCATTAAACAACCATTTCTATAATTTACAAAATAAAGAAGAACGTAAAGCTCCACAAATCATTTTTGTTGGACATCATATTTCTTCAACGTATGTTCAAGAGTTAGTGGATTACTTACAAGATAAAACTTTCTCAATTAATGTTATTTCTAAATCTGGTACAACAACTGAACCTGCTATCGCTTTCCGCGTATTTAAAAAATTATTAATTGAAAAAGTTGGACGTGAAGAAGCAAATAAGCGTATTTACGCAACAACTGATGCAGCTAAAGGTGCTTTAAAAACTTTAGCGACGAGCGAAGGATATGAGTCATTCATCGTTCCAGATAATGTTGGTGGACGTTTCTCAGTTTTAACAGCTGTAGGTTTATTACCAATTGCTGTAAGTGGTGTTAACATTGAAGAAATGATGCGTGGAGCAAATGATGCGCGTGTTGAATATGCTAATCCAAATTTAGCTGAAAATGAAGCATATCAATATGCTGTTATTCGTAATGCATTATACTCAAAAGGTAAAACAATTGAGATGTTAATTAACTATGAACCATCATTATTATACTTCAATGAATGGTGGAAACAATTATTCGGAGAATCTGAAGGTAAAGATCAAAAAGGTATTTTCCCTGCTGCAGCGTCATTCTCAACAGATTTACATTCAATGGGACAATATATTCAAGAAGGACGTCGCGATATCTTTGAAACAGTTATCAATGTTGCTAAGCCGAAATTTGAAGTAACACTTGAAGCTGAAGAAACAGATTTAGATGGATTAAACTATTTATCAGGAAAAACAATCGACTTCGTTAATAAAAAAGCATTCCAAGGAACATTATTAGCTCATGTTGATGGTGGAGTTCCAAATTTAATTGTTGATGTTCCTGAATTATCAGCATATAGTTTTGGATACTTAGTTTACTTCTTTGAAAAAGCTTGTGCAATGAGTGGATATATCTTAGGTGTTAATCCATTTGATCAACCAGGAGTAGAAGCGTACAAGAAAAATATGTTTGCTTTACTCGGAAAACCAGGTAACGAAGAATTAAAAGCTCAGTTAGAAGCTCGTTTAAAATAATCAAACTTTCAAACTTAGGGGTCATGTTATCCCTAAGTTTTTTTTGTCTTTATAAGCTCCTATAAGTAGAAAGTTTTATTGGATTACCTCATAAGTGATGCAAAGCCACTAATTCGCAAATGAAAGGCGTACGCAGAAATTTTTTATAGTCACTCTAGATATTGAAGTGATGAAATAACCAAAATTGGGATTTAGTAGCTAGGTTAGTAATGGTTTTGATATAATGTAAAACGTCTGTTTATAAATTATAAGAAAAAACCATATTATAAATAAAAGCGTAAAATGAGGATGAATAAGTTAGGTTTTCAAATGTTGAATTCTAATTCAAACATTGTTATAATTCCAACAATAGCGTATTTTGTCGATTTTTTTAGAGAAGGGAGAGATATACATGGTAGATCCAACAACATTAACAAAAGATGAGTTAATTTCGAATTTATGGTTAACTGATGAAATTATGAGCGAAATAGAGATTATCAAAGATGAAATCGAGAAAAAAAGGGTTTCACTTGAATCCACTATCCAATCAACAGAACAAGAATATTTGAAAACTGTTAAAGAAAACTATACGAAAAGTGAATTATATCAAGCACATCAAACCTATGATGATTTAATTGATCGTATGAAACATTTAAAAGGGATTGTAATTTTGATTGATTTAATTATTTGCATCTTGTTGGGATATTTATTTATTATGCAAGATGTAAAATTAATGTACGTCATGTTATTTTGGATTACTGTTCCTATACTGGTATACCTAATTTATGATCAAATTATCAAATATTATTTGAAAGCCAAAAAACCAAAACCATTATCGACTTTAGATGAGGTTATAGCGGAAGTTAAAACGAGTACGGAATATCTTCACATTTCTGATTCATTAATCGCAAAACATATCAAACAAGAAATGAAACAGTTAGAACTAAAAATCCAACAACTTGAAGTTTTATTAGATGAAAAAACAGTTCTTCCAGACATTTATAGAGTGCGTGCGAAAGACGTTGTTTGGTATCTAGAAAATCAGAGAGCGGATAATTTAAAAGAAGCGTTAGCTACTTTAGTAGATTCAGATCATCGTGAACAAGTGAAGCAAATGATAGAACAACAAAATCATGAGATTGAAAAATTAAATGAAGTGACTGAAAAGTTAATAAAAGATAATCAAAAGTTAAAGCAACAAGTAGAACAACAATATCAACAAATTATTGAACTATCAAATCGTAAAAAATAGAAGCTATAAAACAGTGATACAAACGACATTATTTATGTGAATAATACCGTTTGTATCATTTTTTTATTATTGATTATTGTATGTAAAATATCTGAACATTTAGAGAAAGTTTAAAATAGGAATTGAGAAGGTGACCTTTCCAAATAAGCAGATATCTATGAGTGAAATTTATTTTGAAACTTTGAGGTTTTAAGTAATTCGTACACCTATTTTTCATAGTTTATTTTTAAACATCATCATTTTGAAAACTGAAAAGAGAATTATCTTTAAAGGGACGTAATCTAAATTAGCTTATTTCTTTTTATATAAAGATTATAAAATAATATAACGTTTGTTATCCAGATTAGAACAGAACGTATTTTTATTTTAGGCATAAGATAATAATAGATTATGGTATCTTCTTAAGCATAGGAGGGATAGAAAGTATGAGGGATTATTTTCAGTCAATTAAGAAGCGAGATCCAGCGGCAAGAAACATTTTGCAAATTATTTTGACTTATCCGGGTGTTCATGCAGTTTTTTGGTATCGAATTGCTCATTTCATATATACGCATCACTTTAAATTAGTAGCGGAATGGATTATGTTTTGTGTAAGATGTACGATAAACATTGAGATTCATCCAGCTGCAATAATTGGAAAAAGATTGTTTATTGATCATGGAACGGGCGTGGTAATTGGAGCTACAAGTATAATTGGAAATGACGTGACAATGTATCATGGAGTAACATTAGGAGGAGTCGGACGAGGAGGGATTAATGGAAAAAGGCATCCAACGGTTGAAGATGGTGTAACAATTGGGGCAGGTGCTAAAATTTTAGGTGATATTACATTAGGAGAAGGATGTATTATAGGAGCGAATGCTGTTGTGTTAAAAGATGTACCACCTTATTCGACTTCAGTTGGAATTCCAAGTGTTATCAAAAAATAGGAATAAACAGCTAAATTTGATTTTTGTATTATATTTTAAAAAAAGTCCTCATAGAATTTTAAAAAAATAGTAAAGGTGATGAGGATGAAGAAAAGTATTTTACTAATGCTCTTTATACTAGTTTTATTTCTAAGTTTTATTCCAGTCATAATGGGGAAGTATAATAGTGATATTGATGGAGGAAGTGAAGGGAAACTAACCATTATTTTGGATGCGGGACATGGTGGGAAAGATGGAGGAGCATTGTCTGCTAGCGGTATAGTTGAAAAAGAAATTGTACTATCTGTTACAAAAAAGGTCGAAGACTATTTGAAATTGCAAGGATTTAATGTTATTCTAACCAGAGATGGAGATTATGATTTGGCTGCTACCGATGCTAAGAAGCGTAAGCAACAAGATTTGAATAAAAGAGTTCAAATTATGAATGAAAATTCAAATGCCATTGCTATTTCAATTCATGCTAATGCTATTACAAATAGTAAGTGGACTGGGGCTCAAACCTTTTATGATCCGAAAAAGGTTGAAAATAAAAAATTGGCAACTGCCATTATGATGAGTATGAAGTCTAATTTAGAAGGAACAACGACTCGTGAACCAAAATCAATTTCGAGTTTATTTATTTTAAAAAACTCAAATATTCCTACTGCATTAGTAGAGATTGGGTTCCTTTCTAATCCTGAAGAGGCGGATTTGCTGAATACTGAAAGTTATCAAGATCAAATTGCCTATTCCATTTATGAAGGAATATTATATTATATTGATAATCCTAATATGATTGTTGAGTAGTGAATAGATTTATTAAAGATTTGGTTAAACCAAGTCTTTTTTTATTTGTAATAGAATAAATAAAAAAAAACAAAAATGTATTTGACATGTTTCGACAGATATGTTAATATTAAGAAGTCGTCAGGGATGACAACTTGAAATCGAAAGAATTCGAAAAAAACTTCAAAAAAGTGTTTGACAGAAAGAGTTAAACATGATAAGATAATCA
>NZ_CALIOS010000030.1:0-3937 GCF_938044715.1 uncultured Turicibacter sp. | reverse complement strand
TTAAACGATTTTTAAGGATAAATCAATCATTTTTATTTAAAAAATTCATAATTTTTTACAATTTATATAAGTAAACATTTAGATTATTATTTTTGTTCTATAAATGGAGAAGTTTCATCTCAAGAGATGAATAAAAAGAAGTAAAAAAAGTAAAATTGTTTTAATTGAATTGGTAGATTTATAATCTTAGTTATTGTATGATTAGCTATAAAGCATTGATTTTTGCGATGTAGATTTAAAAAGTAAGGACGATGGTAGATGAATGATAATTACCAAGCATTTTATTGGAGTAAGCTTGATAATGTGGCGAAGTTATATTCACTCGTATCGAGTACAAAGGCAACAAATGTATTCCGAATTTCGGTCAAAATGACAGAACCAATTCAAGCGGATTACTTATCAGAAGCTGTCGTGGGGGCACTTCTTGAAATGCCATCATTTAGTGTACGTCTAAGGATGGGAATTTTTTGGTACTACTTTGATATGAATATTCAAAAACCAAGAGTTCGTAAAGAGTTTACGTATCCATGTTCAAAAATGACGAAGTACACTAATAATGGTTATTTATTTAATGTCACCTATTATGAAAACATGATGCATCTAGAAGTTTTTCATGCTTTGGCTGATGGAGCAGGCGCATTACAGTTTTTACAGGTTCTATTGTATCAATATTTAAAAAGAGTTTATCCTAATTCAGTCAATCAACATTTACAGTTAATGAGTGACCAACAATCTCAACGTGCAATGGATGAGGACAGTTTTTTAAAAGTTGTGTCGGATCGAGATGGAAAAGTTATTCCAACGACTTCTAAAGCATATAAAATACTAGGAATTAAAAAACGTCCTCAAGAATTAAAAGTGATTCATGGAATGATGCCAGCAAAACAGATTGTTAAATTATCAAAACAATATGGCGTTAGTATGTCTTGTTTTTTATCTTCTTTATTAATTTATTCGATTTATATGGAAAATGAGAAATTCACAAAGAATAAGCGACCAATTACGGTGACAATTCCATTTGATTTAAGAGCCCGTTTTGAGTCAAATACTGTGCGTAATTTCTTTTCTAATGTGACGGTATCGGTTAATGTTTTAGAGGAGATGAGTTTTGAAGATATTTTAAAGCAGGTATCCATTCAATTAATTGAGGGGCAAGATCAACAAGTTGTGACGCATAAAATTAAAGATAATGTGAGTGCTCAAGAAAATTTAGCCATCCGTTTTGCTCCACTGTTTATCAAAAATACGGTGATGAGACAAATTTATTTAAAGGCCGATCAAGGGGTGACAACCACGTTATCGAATCTTGGGCGTATTGTCTTTTTAGATGAAATTTCACAGTATGTCGATCAAGTACGCGTCATGCTTCCGGTGACACCACATCAACGAATTCGTTGTGGGGTTTGTTCATTTAAGGAGACGTTAGTCGTTAGTTTTACATCATCATTAGAAGAAACTGATATTCAACGATTCTTCTTTAGATTTTTAAAAGATCAGAAAGTTGAAATTACAATTTCATGTAACGAGGAAATAAATAATGAGATATTGTTCTAAATGTCAAATGAATGTAGAAAATGAATTGAAAAGATGTCCTTTATGTGGGGAAATATTGGACTTAGTTGAAATTGAAGTGGTTCGAGATTATCCATCCCGATTTGCAAAGAAACGTCGCGTGCCGATTCGTAAACTGATTGTATTTATGGCCATGGTGATTATTTCGTATTCTTTTATCATCGGAATTTTTCATGATTTTAATTGGAATTGGGTCTTTATTATTGTGTGTTCTACTTTATATTTGTCAGTGAGTGTTATTATTGGCTTAAGAGTGAAAAAAAATATTGGACCAAATATTTTGACGCATGTCTTTGGTGGAACTGTATTTGCCGTTATTTTAGATTATTTACTTGGCTATCAAGGGTGGTCATTGAATTTTGTGTTTCCATTGGCACTGATGGCAGGAACATCTGTCTTTACACTGTTAATTATTTTAAGACCAAAGCGTTTTACAGATTTTGCAAGTTATCAGTTACTGCTTGGCGGTATTGGATTGTTTTTATTAATGCTCGTTTATTTTGAGTTAATTAGTTTTCCAGCGGTTGCAGTGGTTGCAGGATATTACGCCTTAATAACGTGTGTTGGGATGTTTATGTTTGCTGATCGTAAACTGATTCATGAAATAAAAAAGAAATTTCATTATTAAAAAGACTTTACATTCCATAAAATGGATGGTATAGTATCCGTAAGTTAAAAAAGAAATAAAAATGGATTCCTTATCAAGAGAAGTGGAGGGACAGGCCCTATGAAGCTTCAGCAACCGGTACAGTTGTACACGGTGCTAAATCCGACAGATTGATTCTGGGAGATGAGGGGATTGTTTATTAGAGGACTCTAATGAGACGGACCCCAGCTTTTGATAAGGGGTCCGTTTTTTTATTTCAACTGACAAGGAGGGAGATAGAAGATGATTGAGTTAAGACAGGTAAGTAAGAACTTTGAAAGTCAAGGGCAAGTGGTTAAAGCTTTACAAAATATAAATTTAAGGGTGAATAGAGGTGAAATCCTTGGAATCATTGGGTATAGTGGAGCAGGAAAAAGTACGTTAATCCGATGCTTGAATTATTTAGAAATTCCAACAGAGGGAGAAGTGTTGATTAATAATTTGGTTCTGGGGCAATTGAATGCGAAGCAATTAAGAGAGGCTAGACGAAAAATCGGAATGATTTTTCAACATTTTAATCTCATGAAATCACGTAATGTTTATGAAAATATTGCTTATCCGCTAAAAGGTCAAGGATTGAATCGTGATGAAATAAAGGAGAAGGTTGATCGTTTATTAAAGCTTGTTGGATTAGAGGAAAAGGCTAATGTCTACCCTAATCAGTTGAGTGGGGGTCAAAAACAACGTGTGGCAATTGCTCGGGCATTGGCAAATGATCCAGAAGTGTTGCTTTGTGATGAGGCGACATCAGCTCTTGATCCTCAAACGACTAAATCGATTCTTAGGTTGTTAAAAGAAATTAATGAACGGTTAGGAATTACGATGGTATTGATTACGCATCAAATGGAGGTTGTTAAAGATATTTGTCATCAAGTGGCGGTGATGGAAGAAGGTGAAATTGTTGAAGTAGGACCTATAGTTGATGTTTTTTCAAATCCTAAAGCAACTATTACAAAGGATTTTGTGGCCAATGTATTTCAGGATGAACGGATTTTTGAGTTATTAGAGTCGAGAGGTTCGTTTGAAGAATTAACAAAACTTGAAAAACTTGTGAAGATTTCATTTGTTGGACAACAGACAGGTAAAGCCTTTATTTCTAATATTTCAAAGTTGTTTGATATTGAGGCGAGTATTTTATTTGGAAGTGTGGAGATGATACAAAAAACGCCCATTGGGCATCTAATTGTCAGTTTACATGGCGATGAGAAATTGATGAGTCAGGCACTACAGTATTTAAATGATAATCAGATTAAAGTGGAGGTGTTAAGTGATGGTCGAGTTCTTTAATCAAATTTGTCCAAATGTGGTCGAGTATTTTCCTGATTTATTAAAAGCACTTAACGAAACGTTATTAATGGTTAGTATATCGGGGATTTTTGCAACGATGATTGGATTGCCAATTGGGGTTGTTTTAGTGGTGACAAGGCAAAATCATTTGGTTGAAAATAAATGGGTCTATTATATCATCGGAAAATTAATGAATGTTTTGAGATCCATTCCTTTCATTATCTTGCTTGCGTTTATTATGCCATTTACGAAGTGGATTGTTGGCACAACGATTGGGTTAAAAGGGGCTTTAGTTCCGTTAATTGTGGGGACGACACCGTTTGTAGCGAGACAAGTTGAGTCGGCACTGTTAAATGTTGATGATGGGGTAATTGAAGCAGCAAAAGCGATGGGATCGAGTCCATTTGAAATTATCTATCGTGTCTTGTTAAA
>NZ_CALIOS010000029.1:0-10006 GCF_938044715.1 uncultured Turicibacter sp. | reverse complement strand
TTAACTTTAATCATTTGACTTGTATTTTTCTTTCGCCAATCCTCAGCCATCACATGCCAGATGATTAGTCGTAATCTATAGCGATGTAATTGCACTAACGTCATCCAATTAATTAATCCCCATGGTGGCCGATAATACCTTACATTAATACCTAAATCTTTCATAACTTCTATCCCTTTATCAAAATCTTTCTTCATATAAGATGGTGCTTTCCATAAAGCATTTTTATGTTCATAAGAATGAAAACCAATTAAATGTCCTTCTTGTTGAATCCGTTTAATTAGATCATGATTTTCTAAAGCAAACCGTCCTACTACAAAAAAAGTAGCTTTTACTTGATACTTTTTTAATAGATCTAATAATTGTGGTGTATAAAAATGATCTGGTCCATCATCAAACGTTAAATAAAGTGTATGCCCATTTGTTTTCTTAAAAATTAATCTTTTCATTCTAACCCAAATAGATGGAATAACACCATACCCCAAAATACCTAATAAACCTATCCAAATGACTTTTTTTCTCAACATCTTCACCTCTATTTTGGATATATTAAAGGGGACTAGAGTTGATAAAATGGTTTTTAATATTTTTCATATTATCTTTCATTCTTTGTTGATCTTCCCTATTTTCGAGTAACTCTAAGATGTCTCTAGTAACCTCTTGTCTCTTACTTGACCATATAACTCTTCCAATACGGGCCTCTTCAATATATTTTGCATTTTCAATCTCCTGTATTAAAAAAGGATTAATAATATAAAGTGGTGTTTGTGTATGAATGGCTTCAAACATCGTAATCCCACCTGACTTCGTCACTAATAAATCAGCACGTTTCATATAATCTGCAACATGATTGGTAAAGCCAATAACTTCAATACTCGGAAACTTTTTTTCACTCTACTACAAAGTTTTGTATTATGCCCTGTAATCATGGTTAATTTAATATCTTCTCGCCTTGATAACTGTTTTAAAAAATGATCTGGTGATGAAATCAATCCTAGTCCCCCACCCATAATTAACACTTCACGTTTTGCTAACCTCTTGTCTTTTTTCTCTTGTGAAGGGCCTTTAAAGCATTGCTTAACCGGAATGCCACAAACCTTAATTTTTGAAGCTGATACACCCTTTTGAAGTAAATCTAATTTAGTTTTTTCTGCTCCTACAAAATAAAAATCTGTTTGAGAGGCTATCCATTCTTCATGCACCATGATATCTGTTATATACGTATAGAGTGGAATATCATCTTGCTTCATCTCTTTATATGTTGAAATATATTGCGGACATACTGGGCAAGTCGTAATAATAAAATTAGCTTCGTACATCTTTAACATCTGCTCAATCTTATGCGTCATAATAGTCTTAAAAGGCATATGACTATATCTAGCTGTTATTTTGTTAAACATATTATAGATGAAGGCACATTTCGTGACCATAAAGTTAAATCCACCATAAATCCATTTATTGAGATGAGGGAATAAATAGGCAATAACATCTACGACATGAATCGTTGCATGAGGATACGTTAATAAAATTTCCTCTCGAATAGCTTCTGACACCGAGACATGTCCCATTCCAAACTTGGCTGTTAAGATTAGAATATTCAAACTATCACTTCCCTTCAATCGATACGATATATGTAAGTCCAGATAAGTTTTATACACCCTCAAAACTTTTATTTTCCCTACTGGTGGAGGAAAGCTACGATTCGCAACCTCATCCGTAGCGCAGGGGACCCATTCCCAAAAATATGATGGACTGTAACTGTTCTTAGATATGTAGATTTCCTAGCGTTTTGCGTACAAAACACTCCTCAACTATTAGGCAAAAACGTAGATTAAACCTAATAAAGAACGTTGCAAAAGATGTGAGGAACTAAACTTTTGTATTAGTTTTTCCAATCTATTCTTTATTTAAGCGCAAAAAACAAAAAAAGACGACTCTTGTCGAAATAACAAAAGTCACCTTTTAAAATTTTTATTCTGCTTTTATTAAAGAAGCTTTAACTTCAAGTGTATGCTCCACATAATCTGTAATAATATTATCTACACCTAATTCCATTAAACGCTTCGTTTCATTTAAATTATTAACGGTCCAAGCAAAAACTAATTTTCCATGACGGTGAATATCTGCAACTAAATCAGCTGTAATAAAACTTGATTGCAGACTAAATACATCTGCATACTTCATCTCACTCACATCACCGTAAAGAGCTGATGTAATATATCCTGTCATAATTTCGTTATTATATTCTTTAACTCGTTTTATTGCCTCATAGTCGGCTGCTGTAATCACAATATCCTCAAGCATGTCATGGCTTGCTACCATATCGACAACCAGTCTTCCTAAATCCTCCTCAGACGATTTCAATTCAATATTTAGTTTGGCACGACCTGCACATAACTCTAAAGCTTTTTCAAGTGTTGCGATATGTGTTCCCTCGAAAATATCATCAAATGATGCTCCAAGATCAATCGTGGATAACTCATCATATGTTAAATCACTTATTTTTTTCTTTATTCCTGCCATTCTTTTGAGTGTTCGGTCGTGAAAGAGTACTAACACCTCATCTTTCGTTTTTTGAACATCAACTTCAATATAATCTGCCCCATGCTCAATTGCTAACCCAATCGCGGGCATTGTATTTTCAGGCGCCATTGCTGAATAACCACGATGAGCTGTTATTTCAGTCTGTCTGATAAGGGATAATGTCTCAAACGTATCTTTATAAATATTAGACCCCATCATCAATCCAGCACCAATGAAACAAAAACAACATAGAATAAAGATACTCATTACTTTTTTGGAAGAATCTAAATTTATATTCCTCCAACCTGGCACGCCAATTCTTTTCTCATGTAACCAATGATAATAGCTGGCACTTATTTGACAATACTGGGCTGGAATCAAAAAGATGGTCATTAATAAAATTAAACTCATAAAAACAATAATCTTGACTGTAAAAATCCAAATAGAAAACTGATTTAAAGTTTCAGTTAACAAAGCCATCATACCAAATCCAACTGTTTCAAGTAATAAAACGGACACAATGACGGTTGCATACCATAAAATTACCCTTACTACACTATTTAAAAATCGATGATGTGTCATTTTAACGCTCGCCTGAATAGATGAGCTTAAACTTAAATCCGATAAATTGTACCAATGAGGACAATACATCCATCTTACACATCCGATTGAAAACAACACCCCAACAATCAAAAATAAAATCATCCATAACCGATTCGAGACAATATAGTCATTTACCACACCCGTCAGTGTTAATTTTGGAAAATAGCTTCCTCGAATATTAAAATAAAACATTAAAATTCCCATTACTGCAATCAGTGCTATCACCAGATTTGTTTTAATTAACTTGAAAAGTGACTTCAAGGATAAATAAAATAGATCAAACCACGATATTTTTACCCGGTGATACGATGCATGAAAAGCGTACACTAAACCACTAATTTCACAAAACAACAGTAATGTAAAAAAACCAAGCAATAAAAAAATAATAATCAAAGTAGATGGTCGTAATAAATACGACATAAAATTTTCAACTGTAATAAATCCATAACCACTCATATAAACTGATAACCTAAATAAAAGAAGTAAAATCGGTGTATAAATCATCCATGACATCAGCTTAAATAGCAGTTCAAATAAGAGAATCCCTTTAAAATTATACTTAAATAAAGCAAATGCATTCTTGAGTTCTAGCCCCATTGTTTCAATCCCTCTTTACCTAATAAACTATAATTTCAATGACTATAATAAATAGTATTAATTAACAAATATCACAAATGATGTAATAAGTAAAATAAATTTATGATGATCCTCTTTACTTACACCAAACCTGTATGATTTGACATGAAAATAGTAACTGATTGACCACCGCATAATCATCCAAATCTAAATGAAAGAGCTCTTTAATTTTTAATATCCGATAGTTAATGGTATTACGATGCAGATACAGATAATTTGAGGTTGCTTTTATACTTTGTTTCATTCTTAAATAAACATTTAGTGTATTTAAATAGTCTGTTTCAAACTTTTTATCATATTCATAAATGTTTAAAACTGTTCGATGACAAAAATATAGTAATTCTTCTCTTGGAATCTGCCTTAGTAAATCATAAATTTTAACCTGTTCATAAAACACATATCTATCAAAATCATCTAACAAATACTTACGATTCTCATAAGCACTAATCGCCTGATTCTCATACCGTTTAAACTCAAATAACTCATAAAAAACATCGCTAATGCCAAGAATCAACTGTTTAAACTTTAAATAATCATTTAGCTCCTTATTAAATAAGCCCGCCCTCTCCTCCACCAAAATAATCAAAATTTTATCCACAACAATAATGGTTGAACCCGGAAAATGGGATAAAAGTTCATGCTTAAAATCATCTTCATCTGCATTATAGGATAAAAAATCGTTTAAATCTGAGCATAATACTCGATATGTCGACGTCATTTTTAAATGACTAAATTGAACCCGTTCATAAAGATGAATACGATTAATATAGTTGTCACGTCGTAATTCTAATAAAATATCTTCATTTTGAAGCCGATCACTTGGTGGCATTAATTTTTGTTGGATTAGAAGTTCCTTTGCTAACACTTGGCTAACGAAGTAGTAACATTCCTCATCTAAATCATCAAAATCATGTTTTACTTCCGTAATATTAAGATACCCTAGTAATTGATGATTAATCTCAAGTTTATAAAAACGACGTCTTCGTTCATTGATTTGATCAACTGTCATGCATTCATATTTTCGATTCTTATCTTTTAATGTGTGCCAATGATTTAACGTCGTGGCAAATTCAAGGGTAATATAACCTCTACTAACTGCATTGTTCCAAATCAAATCATCTATTTTAATACAGGAAGAATGAGCAATAATATTGTAAGAATTATTAATAATAACCAGTGGGTTATTTAAATACTTCGCAGCTTTATCGACCACTTGTTCAAACGATTCTCCTTGCAAAATGGATTGTATTAATTCCTCTTTCACATTCTCTCTCCTTTGTGCTAGCAGCCTAATATCTCATCTACTTTCTAGGCTATGCTCACATTTTCCGTTTATGCCTTCAGTGCTATAATGTTAGCGTAAGTTAATTAATGATTTTTTTCACAAAAATGAGGGGGGCTTGTAAAATGTTTAATTTCAAAGGTAAAACAATCTTAGTAACGGGTGGAGCTCAAGGAATTGGGAAAGAAACTGCAAGAGGAATTGTTGAAGGTGGCGGACATGCCGTTATTTTAGATATTAACGAGGCAGTCGGATTAGCAACGGCAGAGGAACTTGGAAATGCTTCTTTTTATAAAATCGATCTTGGAGACTGCGATAATATCCGTTCAGTTATTTCAACTGTCTTAAATGATTTTGATCGAGTACACGGTTTAATCAACGTCGGAGGTGTGATTTCAAAATTACCATTTCAAGAAATTAGTGATGCAGAATGGGAAAGAACCATTCGTATTAATTTGACCGGTACTTTCACCACTTGTTCAGCTATTTATCCTTATTTTATTGAGAAAAAAGGGGGACGCATCGTTAATGTTTCATCTGTAGCTGGAAAAATTGGAGGAGGCTTGCTTGGAACAGCAGCCTATGCTTCTTCAAAAGCTGGGGTTAATGGCCTAACAAAGGCTATCGCTAAGGAAGGTGGAAAATACGGAATTAGTTGTAATGCTGTTTGCCCATCATTTACTCATACGGCAATGACAAAAAGTTTATCTGAAGATGCACAGAAAAATGCAAAAGTTATTGGTATGATTCCACTTGGGCGTGCTGCTGAACCCGTTGAGATTGCTCAAATGATTTTGTTCTTTGCTTCTGATGCAGCAAGCTTCGTTAACGGTGAGATTGGGGACTGTGATGGTGGTATTGTATTAGACTAATCGGAGGGGATCATAATGGCAAAACTAAAATACAAACGATTTCCGGGAGACACGATTGTTGTCCCAATGCTAATTGGCGTTTTACTAAATTCATTCGTTCCTCAAGTTTTAGAAATTGGGGGATTCTTTACAAATGCTGTGCATGGAACAGGTGCTTTGGTTGGAATCTTCCTATTCTTTTTAGGAGCCAGTATTGATATTAAAAGTACACCACGCGCTATAAAAAAAGGGGCCGTTGTCATTGTCACTAAAGTATTAATGTCAGTTTTGTTAGGGCTTGGGGTGGCCTTCCTATTCAATGACAATTTCTTAGGATTGTCAGCTTTAGCTATTATTAGTGCCATCTCTGTTGCAAACAACGCACTTTATTCAGGGATTGTAGCACAGTACGGTGACGATTCTGACAAAGGGGCTGTAGGAATTACATCTTTAAGTGTCGGACCTACTGTTACGATGATTGCTCTAAGTTCTGCTGGCCTTGCAAGTATTTCAATCTGGCCAATCATCGGATCGATTTTACCGCTTATCCTTGGATTAATTCTAGGAAGTTGCTCGCCATGGCTTAAGAAAAATCTAAGCGCTGGGGTGACTCCAAGTATTATCGTCGTTGGATTTGCACTTGGTTGTGGAATGTCGATTCAGCAATTATTCCAAGGTGGGTTATCTGGAATTTTACTTGGATTAATTACGGTCTTTATTGTTGGGGCTATTACAATTGGAGCTGATAGATTAACAGGTGGTTCAGGAATTGCCGGAGCTTCAATTTCAAGTACTGCAGCCAGTGGCGTTGCTAATCCTGCCGCTTTAGCAGCGGTTGATCCAACTTATGTCTTAATTGCTCCTGTTGCTACCGCTCAAGTTGCTGCTTCAGTCATCATTACAGCCTTTTTAACACCAATGCTCACAAGCTTTGTTGCCAAACAAAATGAGAAAAAAGCTCAAAAGACGGTTTAACAACCGTCTTTTTCAATGCAAAAAAATAATGATCAACAATAGCAATATTCATGAAAGACTTGGACATAATAAAGTTGATATTATATCAGGAGGTTTCATGATGAATAATAAACAAGCTCAATTTTTAGACTATATTTTAAAACGCGTTCAAGATGGAAAAGTCGATGAAGCTCAAAAATTAGTCAATGAATGTTTTAAAAAACAAGAAGCAGGAACATTTACACGTGCCGATATTGGTGCCTTTATTCCTCAAATTACAGTCTTAATAAAACCAAACCATGTAGATGAAGTCCACAATGTCTTACATGAATTTGCAGCAAGCTTTAAAACAAATCAAGAATAATCCAAAAAAGTTCAAGACGCTTAACGCATCTTGAACTTTTTAACTATATATAATCACATTTTCTTCACTTCTCTACTTTCATGCTTTCTACGTATTAATTAGTAATAAAAATATTTCAATAACGATAAAAAAACAAGTTATGCGTAAACTAAATGGTATCTAAATATACTAAAGATAGGAGGATTATCATGAACGATAATAAGATAAAGTAATCGATAGAAACTCTGAGTGCAGGATGTAGCGGGCTATCTTGGATTAGTGAGGATCAAAAACATTTTTGGGGGAGAAACTTCGATTTCAATCGCATTGCATCAAATAGCAAAATAACCTTTGTTCCAAGTGGCACAACTTTCTACGCTTGTGGAACAGCTATTGAAAAAAATCTAGATGAATCAACCAAGTTAACCTCTTCATATGGTGTGTTAGGAATGGGATCCTTAATCTTAAAAACAACTCCAACTTTTTTTGAAGGCATTAATGAGAAAGGATTAATGGGGGGGCAACTCTACTATCGTGAGTTTGCTAAATATGCTGATGAAGTGAAGGAAGGAACCATCCCCTTACAACCTATCTTTGCCGTTACTTACTTCTTAAGTATGTGTGCTACCGTCGAAGAAGTCATTTCAAAATTAGAAAATGATGTTACACTTATCGCAAAGCCTGTCTTCGGGGATATCCGTAATACTCACTGGATGTTTAGTGACCGTACAGGAGAAACCATCATCATTGAACCTGATGTAGATAAACTGAAGATTCACCGACATTCAATGGGCGTCTTAACAAATAGTCCAAATTACGATTGGCATCGTACCAATTTATTAAATTACTGCAATATACGAAGTCTCGATTATTCAAGCGTTACACTGAATGACGATACGATTGAAGCCTGTTTCTCAGGGAGCGGAGCAGCTGGACTGCCAGGAGATTTTAGCTCGCCATCTCGATTTACACGTTTAGCCTTCCTCAAAAATTACGCCTGCAAAGGAAAAAATGAAACCGAAGCTGTTACCTATATGTTCCAAACATTTAAAAACGTTCAATTTCCAATGGGGATCGTTGAAGTTGGCGAAGATAAAACCATTACGGAGCATGATAGTGGCGTCGTTTTATTTGATTACACGATTTACACTGCCGTTATGTGCTCTGAATCTCTTCGCTATTACTGGGTAAGCTACCAAAACATGCGTATTCAATGTGTGGATATGAACCCATTAATTGAGAAAAAACAAGCTGTTCAATTCGAATTAAATCCTATAAATGACATCAAATATCTTAATTAATACAAAAAGAGCCTCTTTAGACAATCCTAAGAGGCTCTTTATTTGTTTAAAAGATTTCAAGACTCTCAAATCTTCATCGATAAATTTTTCTCATGAGACATACCTTATTCAAAATTATTCAATAACGCCACCTTCAACCACAATATTATCAGGCGTTGCCGCATCACCATAAACTGGCGCTAATGTTTCTTCATAATCGGCATGGAAGAAATCCTCTTTTCCAAGCTCTACAATCTCATTATTTAACCACTCTAATAACTCATCATTGCCTTTTTGGACAGCTGCTGCAATCGTATCAATACTTCCTAATGATTCAACTCCAACACTAAATCCTTCATTTTCAAGTGCCCATGCTAATACTTCTGTATTATCAGTCGAAAGAGCATCTCCACGACCATCGAGTAGCGCATTATAGGCTTCACTATATTGATCAAATTTTAATAAATTTACATTTGGATAATTTTCAGTAAAATAAGTTTCTGCTGTTGTTCCTTTACTAACAATGAGCGTTTTCCCATTTAATTGTTCGACATCTGTAATTAACGCATCATCTGGAGAAACAACTCCTAGTGCCACTTTCATATAAGGTAAAGTAAAATCTACTTTTTCTTTTCTTTCCTCAGTCACTGTAAAGTTTGCCAAGATAATATCCACTTTATTAGACACTAAATATTCAACACGACTTGCCGCTTCAACGGGTACGTACTCAACTTCTACGCCAAGGTCTTGTGCAATTCGATTCCCAAAATAAACATCATAACCTTGATAATCCCCATTCGAATCAACATAACCAAACGGTTTTTTATCACTAAAGACACCAATAATAATTTTTCCACTCTCTTGAATCTCTTCAATACTTCTCGCTTCTGATTGACTAGTATTTGATTCACCGCATGCCCCTAAAACTCCTAACGTTAATAAGAAACTCATGAAACATAAAAAAACTTTTTTCATTCTAAATTCTCCTTTCATTCAAACGTGAACAGATTTAAAAATTGTTTAGCCCGATTCGTTTTAGGATTCGTAAAAAATGTTTCTGGATCACTTTCTTCAATAATCTGTCCTTCATCTAAAAAAATAATTCGATCTGCAATCGCACGAGCAAACTGCATTTCGTGAGTTACAATGACCATCGTACTTCCCTCTTTAGCAAGTGAAAGCATCACATCTAATACTTCTCGTACCATTTCTGGATCAAGCGCAGCCGTCACCTCATCAAATAATAAAATTTCTGGTTTCATACAAAGTGCCCGAACAATGGCAACACGCTGTTTTTGACCACCTGATAGTTGGTGTGGATAAGCATTTTTCTTTTCTAATAACCCCACCCGTTCTAATAATTGCTCTGCTTCTTTCACCACCTCGACCTTATCCCGATTTTGTGCTTTAATAGGACCTAACGTAATATTTTGCAACACATTCAAATGTGGAAATAACTCGTAACTTTGAAAAACCATACCAATTTTTTGTCTAACTAAATGCATCTTTTTATGCTGATTGCTAATCACCTCAT
>NZ_CALIOS010000028.1:0-77106 GCF_938044715.1 uncultured Turicibacter sp. | reverse complement strand
CTTAACGTCATACGTAAATCTCTTAAATTCGTCACATGTTCAATATTTAAAGCATATGTTTTATCAATCAATTGTTGTGCACGCTGTGCTGCTCTCATTTTATCATCTTGTGTCACAATAATAAACTGTTGTCCATTATGTCTCGTCAACAATCCTTCTTTAAACTCACTCTTAATTAACTCAAATACTTGCTCAATCACCTGATCTCCAGCAATATATCCATATGTCTCATTGAACTTTTTAAAATTATCTAAATCAACAACAAAAACACTTCCATTTGGATATTTCTCCGAGCATTGATCATATAACTGTTGTAACGTTAAAGCTTCCATCTCTTTATCAGGTAAGTCTTGTTTTTTAGAACGTAAACTTTTTCGTTTTTTATTATAACAAACAAACAAAATCGTTGCGAGTAATCCCCCAACAAGAATCCATCTGCCTATTATTAAGGATGGATTCTTATCGTCAACTTTATCACTCATCGTATTTTTAAGATTTTCTTCAATCAAATTAATTTGAATCGAACTTTCTGATTTTAATGGGGTAGGGATTTGACTTGCAAAGTAAAAAGCTTGTTCATAATTTTCTAACTCAAGATTTTTTTGAATGATATCCTTTAACAATAAAATTCTTAATACCGAATCAATATCCCCTTTCATTACCTCTTCATAAAAATCCACATAAAAATCAAGCAGTTCTTGTCCCTCGAACTTAATGTCACCATAGAGCTTATTTTTAAAAACATTTAGAGACTGAATTTCATAGTTCCCCTCCGCCTCAAATTCGGCTGCCAATAATTGTTCTAATGCTTTTTCCTTTTGTCCATCCTCAATATATAACTTGGCTCTAATGATTGATTTGTAGTTATTTTCATACTCACTCTCTTCTAATACTGAGTTAACTCTTTCATCTTCAACCAACTCTAAGGCTTTCTCAATCCCGTACTCATTAGCAATACTATAAATATACGGCCCGAACATATAAAAAGGAAATTCCTCTTGCCTTGCCACAATTAAATCTTCATAAATCAAAATCACATTCGTATAAGATTCATTGAGATACTCATTAATAACTAAACTACTAATGCCACAACTTAGTAAGTCTTCATATCCATAAGTTTGAGCAAGTGTGATAGCTTTTAGGGCATACTGATTCGATAAATCTATCTGTAAAGTTCCTAAATAAAGATTCTTTAAGATTAAGCAACTCATAATATTTTGATAAACATCTGAACTAAGTTCTATAGACTCTTGTAATAATTGGACTGCTTGATCAGTATTCACAAGTAGATTAATGTAATCTTTAGCTCGCATCTGATAAATCAGCGATAACAACTGATCATTCTCACTCTCAATAGCAAGAGATTTAGCGTATTCAAAATACTCATCTGATTTAGGATTATTCTCAAGATATAAATAATTTTTAGAAATCCCCATCAATACGATTGCTTCTACTTCTTCAGGTTGATTTTTTCCAATAGATAATTCCTTTACAAAGTAATTATTTGATTCTTCATACTCTCCTTGATAAAAGTTCACATATGCTAGATAAGAATAAGCTTTTTTTAATTCATTCCGATTTTTAATGTCATCGAGCCTCTCAATGACCTCTTTCTCATAGCTTACTAACACATCTGGGGTTAGACTCATGAGCTGATGATCTAAATTCTCAATAAACTCACTTAACTCTAACGATTCTGTTGTTTCCTTATGATGAATACCGATTCCAACGAGTGTTCCCAAAAGGAGAAGGACGAATAAAATCCTCTGCAAAATAATCCACCTCAATATATAATTTTTAGACAACCATCCCCTGTTGTCTACGTCTCTTAGCTTCTAAAAAGTTAGCACTAAATAAATAGGTCTTTTAAAATTGTAAGTTATGATTTAAAAGATAGTTTATCAAAATAAACACCTAAAATGTAACTCCCTACTCTGCTACAATAAAGCATATTCCCCACCATCATATCACCATAAAAAAAACAAAACAACAATTCACGTAATAACGTCATAAAAACCGACAAAAAAGAATGTATTATTTCAATTAAGATATAACGCTTTCCCAACATATATCATATTAGGATTAGTGATCCCATTCAACTTCACTAATTCGGAAACCGTTGTACCATATTTAGCCGCAATCCCCCACAACGTATCCCCTGCTTTCACTGTATATTCAGTCGTTTCAACTCCACTCGATTCACCTGAAATTTGTAATACTTCCCCAACATAAATCACATTAGGATTACTAATATCATTCAATTTCACTAATTCAGAAACCGTCGTACCGTATTTATTCGCAATCCCCCACAACGTATCCCCTGCTTTCACTGTATATTCAGTCGCTTCAACTCCACTCGATTCACCTGGCATTTGCAATACTTCCCCGACATAAATCACACTAGGATCACTAATATCATTCAACTTTACCAATTCAGAAACCGTCGTACCGTATTTATTCGCAATCGCCCACAACGTATCCCCTGCTTTCACCACATAATCAAACGTCGTCTGTGGTTGAGACGGAATCTCAGGTTTTGAAACCTCAACTGAAGATAAGAAAATACCATCCGTAAAATAATCTAAATCAACTGAATTCGTTTCAATCCCATTAACTTCTCCTGCATCACTATATTGAAAACCAACCCAGTTGGACCATTTTCCATTATCCTGTGGCTCAGATCCCCCGTAATCTGCTACCCATAGTGGATAGCTGGCTATCTCATCATTCCAAATGTTAATCGCATTATAACTATCACTATATACGACGACCTCTTTCCCACTCAAAGCTTCAACCTCTTGAATAAACGCTAATCCAACCTCATTAATCTCCTCATTATTCAACAATCCAAACGACTCAAAATCCATCGCTAACCGGCAATCATATGAATAATCTTCAACAAGTGACACAAAAAAAGACGCCTGATTCTTTGCTTCCTCCACACTCATCGCTGTCACATAATGATAAAAACCAACTTTTAACCCTGCTTCATTCGCCTTCTTGGCATTTGCCTCAAACTGCTGATCCACATAATCAAAACCCTCACTACTTCGAATATACACCACCTCAACCCCAGATTCCTTAACTGCCTCAAAATCAATATCACCTTGCCACTCACTCACATCAATTCCATTATATTTCAAATCACTAGACGGAGACAAAGCTAATGCCTTTATATCAGAGCCTAAGATAACACTCACCATCACCACAATAGATACCATCCACTTTTTCAACTTAAAACACTCCTTTCAATGATTAAATAGATACTATAACTTATGACAACAACAAAAAAACGGTCCTGCTTACGCAGAACCGCTATCTTAAATAACGCATTTAAATGTTTGTTGAGTGACCGCTAACTGTTCTCTTGCCAAGAAATTAACCATCTTCACATCATTTATTAACTCATGTAATTGAATATATGATAAGAAATATTTTTTTCCCCAAGCGCGCACTGCCGTAAACAACTCATGACCATAATAATTTAAATCAAGCTCAGGCACAATATAAAAGGACATCAAATCCAAATACTTATACTTCACGCTTCCGGGAACCGAATACGTCTCCTTAATTTCAACTAAAGCCATTCCCTTAATCTCGTTATCAACCTCTAATAAAATATAATCTCGATAACGAGTTTTAATATTTTCCTCAATCCATTCCTCATCCATACTTTTTCCTTGATAATTCGTTGGTTGTAAACTGTGACGATGACGATTTAAGGCAAAATGCAGATTATGTAAAGTTTCTACATCTTCAAGCGTTGCCATTCTAATATTCATATTTCATTCCTCCTACTTCATTCAAGGTATTACTAACCTATGAACGATAAGTAATCAAATATGAACGAATCGACAAAAGCTCTTAAATAAACTGTCCCTCTTTCAAAATAAAAATCCAAATAAACATCGTGATGACCGAAAACATCGAGCCAAACACAACAAGTTGTCCTGCCAAATCTGCATCGCCATCCATTTGCTTCGCCATACTAAACGATGAAACTGCCGGAGGAGATCCAAAAATCGCAAGTAAGATTGCTAAACTCGTCCCTTTAAGATCAAACATAATCGCCAGGGGTAAAAAGATAACAGGTGCTAACACCAATTTTCCAAGTAATCCAATACACAAGTTTCTTAAATTGCCTCGAACGCTCGAAAACGTAAATGATGCTCCTAAAATAACGAGTGCCAATGGCGTTGTCACCTTTGATAAATCGCTAATTGTTTTCTCAATAGCCGATGGTAACTTAATGCCTATAGCCAAAAATAACAGACCGAGTAGCGACCCGATAATTAATGGATTCGTGACAATTCCTCTTAGAATTTTCCTCACATGGATGCGACTTCCACGAAATGTTTCGAGGGTGATGACCGCTAAAACATTAAATAACGGCACAATAACTGCAACTAATAAAGCAGCTGCTCCTGTCGATTCAGCCCCACATAAAGAAGTCGCAATTGGAATTCCAAAAATCACAAAATTACTTCGAAAAATAGCCTGAATCAAAACACCACGCTTAGGATTTTCCTTCTCAATTAAACAAATAATGCCCCAAGTGATTAAGAAAATAAGTATCACACTGAAAATCGCAAACAACATGAGTTTTAAATTAAAAACTCCTGCGATGTCTGTTTGATACACGTTAATAAATAACAACACTGGTAAAAATACTTTGAAAACCACTGTATTCATTCCATTAATCGTATGTGTGTCCCAAATCTTTAAAACCTTTAATCCATATCCTAGTACAATCATTAAAAACAGTGGTAGCACTACGTTTAATGATAAAATTAAATTCTCCATACGTCTCCCCTACAAACTCCCTTTAGTTTGAGTACTCTCCTTTTAATGTGAAGCAATCTAAAATATGACCGTCCATCGCACGATAAAGCTCGTTCATATAAAATCCTGGTTTTAAATCAAGTAATGTATCTAATGCATAAACATGTGTCTCATAAAGATGAGGGGCATTGGGTGGAGCCATTCCTCCATAATAACTAGAGGCTTCAATACTTTGATTATCTCCTTGAATGCTAATCCAACTATTGACACCTTGAATAAAATCAGTAGCTGTTTGAGATTCACCTGCTAATAATTCATCACGCGTTAAGTTAGCGACTAACCAATGAATCCATGAAAAACCACAAACTGGAACTGCGTCTTTATCTTCCATCACAATGGCAAAAGACTTCGTACCTTGTGGTGCATCTTCAATTTTTAACGGTAACGAATATAAAGGCATCTCATTCTCATTAAATTGAGTCCCTTTTGCTCCATACTCATCGGCAATGATTCCATCAATAATACCTGTACTTGTCACTTTCATTTAATCATCTCCTTTTAAATACATTATAACGTTTTCCACATCAAAAAAATAGGGAGATTCCCAATCATTGTATTAGGATTCTCTCTATTTTTATCTGAACACCCACTTTTTATGCGATTAAACTAAAGGACGAACCTAACACTCGTTCTTTTTTATCTTAAAGTTGTTTGATACCCCGTATAAATCATGCCCACTAACAAAATAAGACAGGCTAAAATAATTAAATATGTCATCCGATCCGGGCGATATGCACGCTGTTCTTTGACTGCCTTTTTCACACGATTTTGTTCTAAAAATAGGCCTACCATATTTAAAAAGATATACGGTAAAATAAACAAAACTAGTTGACCTGCTTCTACTGTATTGTTACTAATATTGAAAGCTAATTGAGTCACGATTGTTGCAATCACCATAATCATAATCGAACTGACAAATACAAGGACAATCCACATTCCAACGCGTGCTTCTTCTTGTTCAGATGGCTCTACGAATATCTCTTGACGATATTTAACATTAATCAATAAAATTCCACCGATAAATTGAATCATAAAGATAACGATTAACAACATAAAAAGCAAAGAAATCTCTAACTTCATCAAACTTAGGATGATATAAATCAAACTGTAACTAAGCGTCGTAAAGAGACAATAAAACTCAGTGATATACGCCATTTTTTTAAGACTTGAATCATGATAATGAACTCGTTTATCGTATCCGGCCACTAAGGTATAATCACCTGTTTTAATGCCATGTGTAAACACAAAATAAATGCTAGTTGCCATCATAAAAAAAGTTAACAAGATGATGAGAATACCAGAAACTTCATACCTTGGACTAAGCACAACAAAAACGAAATAACCAATCAAAGAAAAAAGCTGTGTTAAGTACATCCACTTTAGAGGCTTTAAATTTAACTCAACGGGTTCTTCTTTAATATCTGACTTTATGCCTATTAATCCATCTAAATCTGTTTCAAAGATAGCTGCTAACTTCATCAACATCTCAAGATCAGGTTGCGTCATACCTCGCTCCCAATTTGAAATGGCCTGCCTCGTCACACCTAGTTGGTTTGCCAACTCTTCTTGAGACATTCCCCTACGTTTTCTTAATGTTGCAATCTGAGTTCCTAACTGATGATGCTCCATTTCTCCATCTCCTCTTTGTCTCTATCTGGTGATATCTTACTAAATTCTACATCAGTATGCTACTTTTTATGCGCTGCAGTCACGCAATAATCTGTTGCCTCTCCCTTTTGTTGATTTAATAAAGTGGCAGATTTTAAAAGTGGATAGTCACACTAAGTCCACCCCATCAAACGGAGATAGCTAATATAACAATCTTCGATTGTTCTTCTTAGCATGGGGGCTGCACCCCTTTTCCTAGGAAATATTTTGAGATATTTTGTTGGTGTGATGTTGAAAAACAGTGGATGAAAAAGAGAAATTGTCATAGTTAGATAAAATATGTTAGTTAGTTATGAGTTTTGATTTAATGTGTCTTTTTGACTGTTTTTATTGTAGATAAAAATAAAAGACAAATCGATGTGATTTGCCTTTTTAAAAGAAATGAGACCCTATATTTAGAATCAAATAAAATAAACTATATGCACTAATTAAACCAATCAAAAGCCTTCGTGATAATCCACTATCCATCCGAATCAACCCCTCATCATTTCATTATACGGATAAATTAAACGGAATATGTCAAAATTATAGATTAACTTAATAAAATGACGTTATTTTTTAAACAAGATGATTTAAAGGTCCACGACCATGCCCTAAATCAAGATTAGCCTTTAACGCTTTAGTAATATACAACTTCGCATTTTTTACACTCGTTTGAACATCATAGCCTAATGCTAAATTACTCGTAATCGCAGAAGAAAGTGTACATCCCGTCCCATGTGTATTAGGATTTTCAATCTGCTCTCCTAAAAACCATGTCACTTCTCCATCAACGTACAATAAATCATCTGCACAATCATCCAAATGACCACCTTTAATTAAGATATGTCCTTTATAAAAGGATGCAATCTTTTTAGCGGCTAAAACCATTTCTTCTTTTGACTGAATGTTAAATCCACATAAACACTCAGCTTCTTGTAAATTTGGCGTAATCATTGTAGCCAATGGCATCAATTTTTTAATTAAGACGCTCATTGCTTCTTCATTTAATAAGCGACTTCCACTCGTAGAAACCATCACAGGATCAAGAACAATAGAAACAGCTTGATACTCCATTAACTTTTCGACAATTGCTTCAATAATAACCGACGATGAGACCATTCCAATCTTCACACTATCCGGTACAATATCCGTAAAAATAGCATCCAATTGAGCACGTACCATCTCAGGGCTCACTTCTTCAACCATTGTAACTCCTAATGTATTTTGCGCTGTTAATGCCGTAATCGCACTCATTCCATAAACACCGTGTGCGCAAAACGTCTTTAAATCCGCCTGAATTCCGGCACCTCCACTACAATCTGATCCCGCAATACTTAACACTTTTTTCATAATACCCAATCCCTTTTTAAATTTTTTGCAGCTTGCATTATATCATCTGACGCTAAAATAGCTGATACGACTGCGACTCCACAAATTCCGCTACCAGTTAACTCGTCCACATTATCTTCATCAATTCCCCCAATCGCAACGACTGGAAGATTCACAGCCTCGCAAATTTCTTTTAATACCTGTAGGGGAACATGTTTCGCATCCTTTTTGGTGTCAGTAGAAAATACAGCACCAACACCTAAGTAATCCGCACCTTGTCTTTTGGCAATTTGAGCTTGTTCAACAGTTTGAACTGATACTCCAAGTATTTTTTCTTCACCTACTAACTTTCTAACTTCATCCGCAGGTAAATCATCTTGGCCAATATGGATTCCATCTGCATCAGACTGAATCGCCACCCAAACGTTATCGTTAATCATAAAAGGAACTTTATACGTTGTAGTCAATTCCTTTAACTCTAAAGCTTTTAATAAAAACTCTTCATCGCTTAAATTCTTTTCTCTTAATTGAACCATGGTCACACCACCTTTAAGGCCTGCTTCAACTTGTTCAACTAATGATTGATCTTTAGTCCAATGTCGGTCAGTCACTAAATATAGACTTAAATCTTGCTTATTTAGTTTCAATCTTCATTCCTCCTTCAAGAATGGTTTCATTTAATGTGCTCATTGCATCAATTAAATGCATTTTAAAACTTGAAGTTCCTTCACATTTGGTTGCTGCGATTTCTCCACATAATCCCATTGCACAAATTGCAGTAACTGTTGCCTCTATTACCTGATTTGGATTAGCTCCACAATATGCTCCAATCACCGCAGTTAACATACAGCCTGCCCCTGTAATTTTAGACATTAACGGATGCCCATTTCGAATCATAAAAACTTGGTTTATATCTACTACTAAATCAATAACACCACTGATGGCAATCACAGCACCTGTTTTTTCACTTAATGTTCTCGCCATTTCGATTACTGAATCTATGTTTTTATCAGTGACTAAATCGGCTGCACTAGCATCTACCCCAAGTGTCTGACCTGTTCCAGCCGCTAACGTCTTAATCTCAGAAATATTCCCACGAATAACTGAGAACTTCACCTCTTTAATCAATCGTTCGACTGTTTCAGTCCGAAGTGTCGATGCTCCAGCCCCAACTGGATCTAAAATAACCGGATGATTTAATTGATTTGCTTTTTTACCAGCCGTAATCATTGCCTCAATTGTACGCGAATTTAAAGTTCCAATATTAATGACAAGACTTTGACAGATCGTCGTAATCTCTTCAACTTCAGTCATTTCATCTGCCATGATTGGAGATCCACCACAAGCTAAAATAATATTGGCACAGTCATTAACGGTCACATAATTCGTGATATTGTGTACAAGTGGTGTTTGGTTTTGAACATTCTTTACGATTTTTTTTAACATTAAAATTCCCCCCATCATCAAAAAAGGGATGGACCATAGGCCCATCCCTTACATCAAAACGATATACGTTAAAATTCCAGTACATTCCCTACGTTGGCATTATCCAAATCAGGTTATAGGTCGACGCTCCATTTCGCATCCTCTCAGCCGGCTTGGGCCAGCTCCCTTTCCATATTTAATTATACTTAACTTTATCATACGACTTAAACTCCGTCAACAACATAACTCTAAAAATCAAAATGAGCATCAGGTTCAGCCCAATGGTGACTAAAACGAACATACTATCCTTTGGCTCCGACGAATAAAATACAAGATATAAAAGAGGGAGTTGCAACACATATAAAGGAACTGAAAGTTGCTTCACTAACTTAAATACCTTTGATTTGAATTGAACCTTCATCAACACGACCATAATGCCTAGTACACTAGCAATCGGTAATAAAAAGTTCCAACTAATAGAAAGCAGCAATAAAATCCCACAAATTAAACTCAGATTTAATAAATGCTTTCTTAATATCATAAATACAACTTTTTGATAACGTGCAACCCACATCCCAACCATAACAAAGATTCCTGGCCCCCCAGCTAACAAACCAAATAGACTCAAAATTTTTATATTTTGTGTAAATCCCATTAATAAATAAAACACAAACAACGTCACAATCAAAGACGCCTGACTTCCATCTAAAAACTGTCCCATTATCGTATGCTGTAAGATTTCAAACAACGAAACTTCCTCACCAAGATAAATCTGAACCAATCCCATTAAAACGTTACCTGATACAAACATCAAAAACAAGCGTATTGCCCTTTGAAACATCCTCTTTTTAATCAATCGATTTGCTTGAATTGAAAACTTCCTAAATTCTACCCCCACCAAAAACAAATAAACAGCTAAAGCGCCAGTTCCTAGGGTTTGAAGAAACTGAAGTATTAAATCAGGATGGCTCACTCGTTCAATCACTTGGTGAAACAAAATTAAAATCAGACAGACGCCTTGAATACATTCAATATTCGATTTATTTAAAAATGCATAGCTTCCGTGGCCATAAAAATATGATTTATATGCCAAAAGCACTGGCATCAAAAATGCTACAAACATAACTAAAATCGTTGAGCTACTTATATTTAGAACCATAATCCACCTCTTTTCTCACATTATATAACGAACAAAAATTATTCAAAACAAAAACCATGTCGAGCGACATGGTTTTATTTTAATGTTGATGAGACTAGTTATCCTTTAGGATTACGCCGAGCTAACCGCACACCTCAACCTTTTATCTAATCCAGCTTCGAGCGACAATCTTTCTATAAAGTCTCCTAATGCTACTAAACTCATAAACCGAGTTTTGAGCATTAGCTACGACTTTTACGCAAGATTACCCGTCACTCTCAGCCTTTTATTTACCTGATGATCCGAGTGCTCCTGTTCCGCGTTCTGATTCGATTTTTAATAAGTCTTCGTAGCTGATTTCTTCAATCGCCATTTTCGGAACTTCAACCATCATACACTGTGCAATTGCTTTTTCATATGGATAAACGATGCAATCTTCAAAGTTTTGTGCGACACTTTCCTTTGCGATCACTAGACGTTTATTATTATGATTCGTCATCGGAACGAACCATTCTCCACGGTATCCAGAATCTACCACTCCGCAGCGCTGTCCGATTCCTTTTGTTCCTGTTGAGCCGCGTTCTTTTAAAATTGCCACATAATCTGTTGAGAATGCTGATGCTAATCCTGTTGGGACTAACTTCGTTTCATGCGGTTCAAACGTGATAAAATCTTCTTCAAAGCACGCATACACATCAAACGCACCGTCTTCTAGGCGTTTTGATGGAATGATTGCGGATGGTTTTACCTTCGCAAAATTAATTTTTAACATGTAAATTCACTCCTAAAAATCTTCTAGCAAGCACACTTGCCCCTTTTCCAATGACTGTGCAACATTAATAATACGTTGGTTGCTACTACCACGGAACCTAAGTTTTAAATTTTTCAACTCTTGAATAAATGGACCATCGACTAAAACATCGCAATACATAAGGATTGCCTTTGTTTTAGGATGTGCCATAATTTCCTCAAATGTATATCCTGAATAAATCCAAATATTTTGATTTGTTTCAGATTTTATACGTTGAACTAAATGCAACAAATCATTATCGCGCACCTGATCCATCGGCTCTCCGCCTAAAATCGTCACACCCGCTACATTTGGATTTTTTAAATGCTTAATAAAATCATCCTCAACTTCTTTCGTCCAAGCATGACCATACTTAAAATGTTGATAATCTCTATTAAAACATCCCGGACAACCATGAGTACACCCTGATACAAATAAACTCGAACGAATCCCTACACCGTTAGCTGTATCAAACTTTCGAATCTGTGCATAGTTCATTCAATTCACCACTTTTCAACAAAATTTAATCTGTTATTAGTGTATCACAATATTCATTATACTAATAATTATGTACTCTTAAAAGGGGATGCCTTTAAAAGACATCCCCTCTCATTATTATTCTTCACAAATTAACTCAAATATTTCTTCTTTTGAACTAGCATTTAATAATTTTTCTCTAAAGTCCTCGTGAATGAGTTTTCGCGAAAGAGCGGCTAGTGCCTGAAGATGTAAATCGGCTTCATGTCCTTCAATGGCTAGCATAAAGATTAAATGAACCTTTTCTCCATCAATCGCATCATAATCGATTCCCTGTTTCGATACTCCTATCCCAATGCAACACTGCTTCACATACTTTGATTTCGCATGAGGAATTCCGATTCCAAATCCAATGCCTGTATTTCCTTCAGATTCACGTTTATATAAATCTTTTTTAAATTTTTTAACGTTTTTAATATAACCATTTTGATTTAATTGTGTTGCCATCTCTTCAAATAATTCATCTTTTGTTTGAGCCTGTAAATCCAAATTAATGTTCTCTAACTTAATTAACTCTGCTAGCATCGCTTTTCTCCACCCCTATTATTTTTTTAACAATCGTTGACGATATCCTCCATAGATAATAGCTCCCACTAATGAACCAATAAAAATAGCTAATACCCATTGGAAAGCACCTGTTACGACTGGTAAAACTAAGAATCCACCATGAGGAGCTGGAACTTGTACTTTCATTAAATAAGTTAAAACAGCTGAGATAGCAGAACCAAACATTAACATTGGAATCACACGTAATGGATCTTTGGCTGCAAACGGAATGGCACCTTCTGTAATATGAGTAAATCCTAGAATATAGTTAACGAGTCCAGCTGCTCTTTCTTCTTCATCAAATGCATTTTTAAATAAGGTTGTTGCTAAAGCAATCACAAGTGGTGGTGTAATACAAGCAGCCGAAACACCCGCCATAAAGTAATAATTTCCTTGGGCTAAAAGCATGGTTCCTGTTACATAAGCCGCTTTATTAACAGGTCCTCCAAAGTCAAAAGCACACATACATCCAATTACAATTCCTAAAAGAATGGCATTACTATCTTGAAGATCTGCCAACCAACTCATAACAGCATTATTAATTGCTGCGACTGGTTCCCCTAAGAAAAGCATTAACATTCCCGTTAACAATACCCCAATAATCGGTAAAATAAAAATGGATTTTAAGCCTTCAAATTGGCGTGGAAGGCCTTTTAATAAATGGATTAAACCAAGAACTAAATACCCAGCAAAGAACCCAGCCACGATTCCTCCAATGAATCCGGCACCCGTATCATTTGCAATCATCCCACCAACAAACCCAGCAATTAAGCCTGGGCGCCCAGAAATTGAAGACGCAATATACGCTGTAAAGACTGGCACAATAAATCCAAACGCAACGCCTCCAATTTGTTTTAGCATCGCCGCGAACTGGTTATACGTTTCATGAGTTGGATCCGCAGAATGGATTCCCCACAAGAATGAAATAGCAATTAAAACACCACCTGCTACAACAAGTGGTAGCATATGAGAAACCCCGTTCATCAAATGTTTATAAATACTGTGTCCAACGCCTTGCTTTGCAACAGGTTCTTCTTTACTTGAATGAGTTGGTTTACTTCCACCTTTAATCGGAGCAGTTTCCGCTAAAATTTGTTCAACTAAATATTTCGCTTTATGAACTCCATCTTTTACAGATACTTCGATGACACGTTTTCCAACAAAACGATCAACTCTCGCATCCTTATCACAAGCAATAATAACGCCAACTGCTTCTTCGATATCTTGAGGTGTTAACTCATTTTCAACGCCAACTGCTCCATTTGTTTCAACCTTAATTTCTACTCCTAATTCTTTTGCTGCCTTTTTCAACGCTTCTTCCGCCATATAAGTATGCGCAATTCCCGTTGGACATCCTGTAACAGCTACAATTTTCTTCATACACGTACCCCTCCGTATTTTAGATTTATATTTTAATAGAGACTCCTTTTCACAACGATTAAACTTTGTGAGATTATCTCTAAGTAATGCCTTGACTCAGTAAAACGAATTTTTCCCCACTAGAGGAGAATAGCTAAGAGCCTTTTGGCTACTTAGCATGGGGGCCCGCCCCATTAAAGGATGATAGCTAAGAGCCTTTCGGCTACTTAGCATGGGGGCCCCACTAGTATCTGCGTAACATTTATTTCTTTCATGTAAGCTTTATATTCATTAAAATCACCTAGTCCGTAAGACTGTGCAACATTCGCTCCTACGGCCGATCCTTTTTTCAAAGCAAGCTCAACATTCGTCTTCCACTCACTCAAAAACGCCGCCAAACAGGCATCTCCTGCACACGCCGAGCTCACAAGTTTTACCGGTTTTGCTTCACAGAAATACATTTTTTCACCATTGAAAAAATACATCCCCCTCTCACCAAGCGTCAGTAAAATATTTTGAGCCCCTTCTTGGTATAAAAACGTCAAAGCTTCTTTTATATCGTTTTCCGTCTCAAGCGTTAATCCAAAAATATCTGCTAACTCTTCATCATTTGGCTTAATCAACTTAGGTCGATACTTCAATAAATCTTTTAACTTCTTAGAACTGATATCGAGTACGACCTCAATATCTTGAGCCTGACAAAACTTTATAATCTCATCATAATAACTTTCATCAATACTTGGTGGTAAACTACCACTAATCACAAGCGTCTCGCAATCTATTGCATATCTAAGTTCCTCTAACAACTCCTGTTGGACACCCAAATTAATAAAAGGCCCCTTATTCACAAACTTATACTCTCCATCAGGCACTGTAATAAACGTATTAATTCTTGTATTTTCTTCAATCCAACACGGTCGAACTACAATCTCTCTTTTCTTTAATTCATCCACAATATAACGTCCTGTAAACCCTCCGAAGAAACCTAAAACAGTACTATCAATGCCAAAATACTTTAAAGTCAAACTGACATTAATGCCTTTTCCATTCGGTGAATATACAATATCAGATGTGCGATTCACTTTATTTAAATCCGATGTCTGCGATAAAAAATTCATATCAATAGCTGGATTCGCAGTCAATGTATAGAGCATCATTCATCCCCCTTTTTTTAAATCTTACCTTCTCTCTTACACTTTCATTGTACGCCAAACTCTCACGAAAATGTTTTCTTTATTTAGCGCTTACAAACTTAAATCTTTCTGATATAACCACGCTTTTTAGATTTTCAATATTTTCAAAAAAATAGCTACCTCTTCGAGATAGCTATTTCTTAATAATCCTTATTTCTCTAATAATTAGAGATTGTGCTTCATATCGCCCCACTAAAGGAGGATAGCTAAGAGCCTAACGGCTACTTACCGCGGGGGCACACCCCACCAAAGGAGAATAGCTAAGAGCCTAGCGGCTACTTAACGCGGGGGCCTGCCCCAACAATTGAGGATTTCTAAGAGCTCTTTTCATTCGCTACTTAGGTTGGGGTCCCCATATTCAATTAAATAATCTATGATGACTCGCGAGATGACTTGGAGTGGGATTCTTGAGGTGACCTCGAATTCTTTAATTGAAATATCGCGATGCTTCTCTCCAACAATCATGATATCTGCTAATGAATTTAGGGTACTATTTTTTTCACAACAACATCCTACTACCTTGACGCCATTTTCTTTAGCATTTTTAACAGCGTCTATAATCGATTCTGTTTCTCCCCTTAATGAAAAAACGATCACTAATTCATTATACTTAATGTTCTTAGCCAGCTTCACCATAATATTTGGGTCATTAATTAAAAAAGCATTATATCCCATTAACTTAATTTTTGCATCAAATTCCTGTGCTACTAATTCACTTAATCCACGCGCAAATAGATAAATACGTTTCGCTCGATCAATGGAATTCACAACTTCTACTATATCTCGTAACGAAATGTTTTCAATCGTTCGGCTAACTTCAATCAACGATTTTTCTAAAATTCGGTTCACGCCTTGATAAGCCATGATTTCTGTATCTTGCTTATTTTGATTTAATAACCGATATCTTAATTCAGTAAATCCATTCATCCCAATTTTTCGAATCGTACGACTCACCGTCGCAGGTGAAGTAAAGGTTAAATCTGCAATATCGACAATGGACATATTCATTAGCTTTGATTCATTGTCATTTAGAAAATCAACAATAATTTTTTCACTTGTCGTCAATTTTTCTTCTACCTCTTTTACTAGTTCAATTAACACCGAAATCGCCCCCTAGTCAAATATATGCTTAACGTTTACAAATTATAAAAGTAGGAATGATATTTAATCGTTCGAACGAATATATTGATAATAACTAGATATGAAACGAGGTGTTTATTATTAATTGGCGAAATGTAAATTCAGTTAAAGAATTGAAAACTCTTGGAAGCTTTAAAGAAGTTAAAGAATGTATTAGATTGGATACTAAACAAAAAATTACTGCCCGTGGTTGGGATGATCTTTTCAAAAAAATAAAAGAAATCACCACACCATCAGAGCAATACTTTATCTCTCCGTCAATCGAATACATTTTCTACTTAGTTGAACTAGATGGCGAAATACGAATGAACAAGCTAAATATTACAAGTAAACTATTTAAAGACAAAAAAGAAGCTAAATCATGGCGAGATAAAATCTCAAAACTGATCCATCCAGACGTATGCCCTCATGCAAAATCTAGTGAGGCTATGATGAAACTCAATGAACTTTATCAACAAATGACAGGAAGGGAGTAATTCATATTAGTAATGATCTGATTCCTTATAAAACAGGAAAGGACTTAAACTATAACGAGCCTGAACTATCAGATAAAGTCACCCCTAAAATGAAAACAGAAATCTCAAATGCTTGGAAAAATAGTGTCCTAATAGATGGAAAAGGATGGATATGGGTTAAAAAGGAAAAGCTACATAGCATTTTAAGAACAACAAAGGATAACATCAACTTTATTGTGATGAAAATGCCTGATGAATACAAACGAACTTATGATGGTAAACTTTACATCAGAGGATTTAAAGTTATGGAGCAAATTATTAAATCTGAAGAAGAAAATGGAACTGGAACTAAGGGAATTAACCTTCAAGCCTCTAAACAATATTACGAACAAATACACATGTGTGATACCGTTAAAATGTTACGGCTTGATTATGATAACCAGCTGAAAAGCGATCGCTCCAAACTTAAGAAAAAACGTCGTAGTACCTATAAAATTACGCACGACGAGCTAACTGGTGAAAAACTAAAAACAAATTATGAATTTTCTCATATTCGTAGTTATTCTATGTTTCGAGAAATTGCCAACAATATTGATAACGGTCTACTCGTTAACAAGGACATCCATCGCCAAATTACTGAGCGGGGAATTAATAACGAAGATCAACTATTAAAATTCTGTGAAGAGCACGGCTACAAAACCGACTGGTATCTTCCCTATAAAAAACTATTTCCATAAAAAAAATGGCGAGGACTTACGTCCACGCCATTTTTTTTATTAACTTTTCAAAAACGTTTGATTTCGCCTTTTTTTACTCAATCTAGCTTCCTCATGCATCCTGGCTATCAAATTCGATAAATCTCTTTGAACAAAAACGTTCAATTGGCTTTCTCTTCATTTGTACGCCAGGATAACCGCATGATTCAGCCTTTTATATTCAATCCAGCTTCCTCAAACAGAAGCCCTATAAAGTTTCTTTCCCCTAGATGACTAAAAAACAGCCATCTGTGAAAGTTCACTTTTACGGGCTTCTAAGCGTTTGATTCAGCCTTTTATATTACAGATGCATAACACGACATTTAATTTCCGCTGTTTTCCCTTTATTCCAGAAATTGTCTCCCAAATAACCACAGGTACGACGAATAACATTCATCTTCGCTTGATCCTTATTATGGCAATTCGGACATTCCCATGATAAGTCATCATTTAACGTAATTTCACCTTCAAAGTGACAAACATGACAGCAGTCAGACTTCGTGTTAAATTCAGCGTATTGAATATTATGATAAATATAATTTACTAATTGTTTTAATGCTTCTAAATTGTGTTGCATATTTGGAATCTCAATGTATGAAATGCATCCACCTGTTGAAATCGGTTGGAATTGAGATTCAAATTGTAACTTACTGAACGCATCGATTTCCTCACGAACATCGACATGATAAGAATTTGTATAATATCCTTTATCAGTAATATCCTCGATTTGACCAAATTTCTGTAAATCAATTTTTGCAAAACGATAGCACAATGATTCAGCCGGAGAACCGTATAATCCAAATCCAAGACCTGTTTCAGCCTTCCACTTCTTCGTTGTCTCTTCTAATCGTTTCATTACCTTAAGTGCAAACGCCTCACCTTTAGGATCAACGTGAGAAACACCTGTCATTAACTTCGTCACTTCATATAACCCGATATATCCGAGTGAAATGGTTGAATATCCATCCATTAATAACTTATCAATCGTCTCACCTTGTGGTAAACGAGCAATGGCTCCATATTGCCAATGAATTGGAGATTCATCTGCTAACGTTCCTTTTAAGGCATTGTGACGGCACATAAGTGCTTCAAAACATAAGTCTAAACGATTATCTAGTAAATCCCAGAACTTCTCTTCATCTCCTGCCGCTACAATTCCGATTTGCGGTAAATTTAAGCTGACAACCCCTTGGTTGAAACGTCCTTCAAATTTATACTCACCATTTTCATCTTTCCATGGTGATAAGAAACTTCTACACAAACGAGGGTATATTTCTATACTGGTTACTCGCTCTGACTATATCTTCGCTCAGGACTCCCACATCCGTCTACGCGCCCTGCACTTCCAGTAGGTGCATCCCCTACTGTACTCTACTCGCTTCTTCACTCAATCACGTTGAGCTATGCTTTCGATAGTCGATTGACTTTCTATATAATCTTCATAATATTTAAAATAATAACCCCTATAATCTGATTTTGTTCTTCCTCTACATCGGTTACTTACCATCCCTAGTGTTGTCACATTAAAATGATTTTTTAGCTCCAATAAAGTATCAAATATTGACACCTCGTTTGTGAGCTTAGATATTGCAACACATTTTCTAGCAGATGGAGTTTCTTTACCTCTTTTTCCAAACATTCCATTTCTTGAACCTCTTAAACCGCCGTTCCTTCTCATCGGATTTTTATCTCCGATTTTACTCAGTCTAATCTTCTCTGAAATGGCAGTTTTATTAGGATGACTAGATAATGTATCGCCGCCGCATTTCCCTTTACTTGATTTTGTATTGTATCCCTTATTTACAGCATCAAAATAATTAATCCAATACAGTTCCTTTTCATCAAGTTCTTCTTGAGTTACAGCAACATCAATTTGCTCAATACAAAATTTATCTGGCCCATATTTCTTTATTGCCCTATAAAATTTTGTATCATGCTCATCCTTTTGATATCCAATATGACGACTAAATCTCTTTTCAAGAGTTTCACTTGTTTGGCCAATATAAATTTTTTGATTTGAAGTACAAGTTATTTTATATATTATGATTTTTATCACTCCATTTTGATGGAGATTATATAGCTTAGCACTGGATTACCATATGCCATAGCACTTAGGCTTCCCAGTTAGCACACTCTCAAACAGTCATTTCCTACTGTTCCAAATAAAATTGTAGAATGCACACCTGTTACGCACATAACAGTTCACAAGGTTTTACATGAGCCGAGAATTGACCCATTGGGCTAAATACATTTCCTTCATAAATCTTACGCATTTCTTTAGCAGAAATATAATCCGGATATAAACGTTTAGAACTACATTCAACCGCTAACTCCGTAATATAATCATACTTACCACCCTCTAAACAGTTATGCTCATGTAACACATAAACTAATTTAGGGAACGTTGGCGTCGTATAAATACCTTTTTCATTCTTAATTCCTTGAATACGTTGTTTCAAGATTTCCTCGATAATTAAAGCAACCTCTTCAGCATACTCATCATCTTCATTTAAATTTAAAAATAATGTAACAAATGGGCTCTGCATTACCCTCCGCCTTATTTCTAAGGGGACTGACTATCTCTTCATCCGGTCTGGATGGGTGGCGCTTCGGAAAAAGGACTTTCACCTTTAACCTACTCCCATTACGGGATAGTCGATACACCTTTCCTTGATCAAATAACATCATCTTTATTTAATCTAGCTTTCCCATATATTACAACTATAAAATTAGATTAACCCAATATGAGTAAAAAACACTCATACCGGCTTTCTCTTCATTTTTACGTCGCAATATTCGCATGGTTCAACTTTTTAGGACTTGGCACGATATTGGCATATTACTCTATAACTTTAAAATAAACTCCTCTATAACAACACTCTGTTTTACCCTTCATACATCGACATAAACTTCCATTAGATTTTCCATTTTTAGAAACTGAAATTTCTGCAAGTTTCATTGAGTCAAAAACCTCACCGGTATTTAAATTAATTATTTTTTTCACCTTTCTTTTTGAAGGTTTTTCTGGCTCGATAATATTATTATTCTCATCTAACCATCTAAAAACCAATCCCCCTGTACTCCCTCGTGTACCTCGACATACAGCGGAAATATGTGAAAAATTTAAATCAAGTATTTTAGAACACTCCATTGCAGACTCATAAATCTGATTATTAGTTAAACAAATAATTGGTTTAGAAGTAGGACTCAACTTTCCCGTCTTTCCATACGCATGATTCAACACACCTTTTTGAGACTCACCAATTTTACGTTTAGTTTCTTCTGAATGAGACCCTATAGAATCTCCTCCACCTTTAACATTGTATCCCCATCCACCTTCAATTAAAGAATTATATTTTTGAATATAACCTAATTCTTTTTGATTTAATTCTTCAACAGAACTAGCTATATCTATTAATTCTTTATCAAAGTTATCCCATCCATATTTTTTAATAGCTCTAGCAATAGGATAATCTTTAGTATGTTTAAAGTTTGGTGAGTTTTTATGAGCTAATAATCTTTTATTTAAATCTTTTAACGTTTGACCTATATAAACTTTATTATTTAATTTATTGGTAAGTTTATAGATATACATTTGAATATTCCTTAATGAGTTATTATAGAGTAACTTAGCGTTCATCGTTAGCATTTCTATACGAAACACACCCTACATTTGTAGGTTCACCACCTGTTCATCTTATTATTCCTAATAAGCGCGGCCAATTTTAACCGTTTGTTGTCATTAATGTATTAATTTGGTATTGAATTGTTTGTACTCCAGATGCGAGTTCTTTTTTCATTAAAGCCTCTACCGTTTGGTCAAGCTCTACTTGTGATGAGATACACTCTTTTAACATATTATAATACTTCATCTTACTACGGCGCAGATACTTACCTAGATGACGAATATCAATTGACTGTCCACCATATTGACTGCTTGCTACTTGAGCAATAATCTGAGTCATTACTGTACAAGCGACTTGGAATGACTTAGGACTTTCAATCATACGCTTATTAATTACAGTTCCGTTATCTAACATATCTTTGATATCGATTAAACAGCAGTTAAAAATAGATTGCATGAAATAATCCATATCATGGAAATGAAGAACTCCCTCATCGTGAGCTTGAACGATACGAGCCGGCAACTTCTTACGACGTGTAATATCTTTTGAAACTTCTCCTGCAATTAAATCACGTTGAGTTGAGGCCATCATTGGATTCTTATTCGAATTCTCATTCATAACCTCTTCGTTATCTAATTCAATTAAACTTAAAATACTATCATCCGTTGTATTTGTTTCGCGCTTAAATTGTTGAATCGCACGGTAACCTTCATATGCCTTAGCTGTTAACTCATGTCCATTTTCAATTAACTTTAAATAGACAAACGTTTCAATCTGAAAAATCGTTGGAGTGGTATTTAATGTATCAAAAATTAAATTAATTTCATGGGCAATCTTCTGTGCTAATTCCTCATCAACTACCCCGCTTCCAAACTTCATTGCTTTTAAAATGGCTTGATAAATTTTATTTTCATCAAACACTACATGACTTCCATCGCGCTTAATTACCTCACGCATTAGACCATCTCCTATACCATTAGACATAAAAATCTCCATCCCTTCGTTTGTCCAATATGCTCGAAAAAAACAAAAAGATGAAGATTTAATATCTCATATAATACTAGAAAAAAACAGATTATTCAAGCAAGATGTTTATGTAAATTCAGGACATTATTTTCATTAAATTTGAAAACATTTACTCCTTTACTTTTAAGAAATTCATGTTATAGAGCTAAAACAAATAGCCTAAATTTTATGTTTTTTTAATCTAGCTTCAAGTGGCAACATCCTGGCAAATTCTCGATAGTCACTTGTGCCTATGCCACTACGGACTCTCATCAAATTTCAGCGGATGTTAATCGCCTCTTTCAGCCTTTTTTGTATAATCTAGCTTCCACAACCTAACGCTTGAGAAAAATCGAAAGCAACTTAGGTTTCACACATCGAAACCCTATTTACTTTCTTGCATTTTTTCAAGCATCAAAACGGTTGTCTCAGCTTTTTTTGTTAAACGGATAAACTGGGATGAAAGTTGCTACTAAAATAAATACTACTCCAACCATAGCCAGTCCAATATATCCTATATTAAAAACGGCTGGATATTGTTCAGACACGTGAAATAGTGTTAATTTTCCTAAATTCATGATTTCAAAGAAACCTTGATTGGCTAACCATCCATAACTTATTGAAAATAAGAAAGCTCCAGCTAGTCCACCTAAAATGGCACTGATTGCTTTTTTAAATCCACCGGTCATCGCACCTGCAACACAAGTTCCAGGACACGTTCCAACTGATCCAAATCCAAGCCCAAAAATTAAACCACCGATTACAACGCCTAAATGAAGTGGCTTAACACTTAAATGAGAAACATCAAACCATCCGAATCCATAAAAAATAGATAATAAAACACTCGCCAATCCAATTGCAAACACAATAATTTTCATCAAAGTTAAATTTTGAAAACTCAACATTGAAATTAGATTATCCATATTAGCTGCTCCCACTTTATATAACGCAAATCCAAAAAATCCACCTAATAAAATAGCTAAGACAATCATCATCTTACAGGCTCTCCTTTCTTTGACGTAATCGAGTCACAATCAGTGCTGTCGGTATGGCAACCACAAATACTGAAGCCGCAAAAGCATAACCACTCACACTTCCTTGCATCATCCCACTCATCATATGACCACTCGTACAACCGCCTGCCATACGCGCTCCATATAACAATAAGATTCCACCAATAAACGGTAGCACATAAGTACGCCATACATTTTGCTTCACTGAACAAGAAGCGTCCTTTTTAATCTCACGACGTTTTGAATCTAATCAATAACCTATATATCCTCCCACCGGAATCGCTAATACAAACACAAAATTATAGTTCCAGGGATGTTGAATTTCCTCTGCAATCTTCCCATTGTCCTTTTGATAGTATGCATTTTCCTCTAAGGCGTCAGGATTAATCGCGGTATGAATGATTCCACTTAGTACACTAAACTGAGTTGAAACCCCGACTGGCTTTACCAACCAAATCGCTAAGAAAAACGATAAAGCTAAAATTATAGCTGCCTTCATCCATTTTGGCATCTTCATCACTCCTTTATGAATCTAGTATATACAAAATAAAAAAAACATTCCGTGACAAAGTCACAGAATGCTCTCCATCTCTAGTACCACAATTTTTCCACGCTCTAGTTGAATCAATCCTTTACGCTCCATCGCTTTTAACGTCCGACTCACGACCTCACGTGACGTCCCAATATCAAATGCAATCTGCTCATGCGTCTTATAAAACGTCACACGCCCCGATTGCTTATGACTATTTTGCTTCAAATAACCAAGTACCCGTTCCTCAACGCTTGAAAAACTAATCTGCTCAAGCGTCGTGACCACACTCGTAAACTTGCCATATAAATTTTGAAATAAAAACTGTAAATAAGTCGGATGATTCATTAAATACTTCTCAAAAATCGGCATTGGAATAATCGCCAACTCACAATCTTCCTCCACCTTCACATACGCATATGTCTGTGATTTAGCTAACGCACAAATCACGGTCATAAAACAACTATCCCCTTTTTCTAAACGATAAAGCGTCACCTCACGCCCTTCCTCATTCAATCGATAGACACGAAGCTTCCCACTTAGGATAAATGAAAATCCCCAACAAGCCTGACTTCCATTGATTAACATCTCACCCGCTTTAAATTGACGTCCGTTAAGATGTTTTTGAATTTGGTTTAGAGCCTCTTCATCTAATTTCTTTAAAAATGGATAATCCTTTTTTAACAACTCTAACATCTCGACCCCTCCTAAACAAAATAGGATTGCACCTTGCAATCCTATTATATACCTTTTATTGATAAACTAACACTTCACCGACTTCATCTTTAACCGTTATACTGATGACATCTAAATACAAATAATCCCTGTACTCTCCTTCCTCTATTCTTGGCGTTCCAATCACTTCAATCCAATCATCCACTGCTGGCCACTCTCCCTCATAATTTAAAAAGAAGCCACCCCAGCCATCATCCCCACAACAACCAGGTCCGAATCGATACACAACATGAAATTCTGGTTCATCACTATCATAATCAACACCATAAAGACCTTCTACCTTGACAACACGATCCTTATACAAATCAAAATTAAAGAAAATATCAGAAATCTGAAGTAAGAAATACTTTTCTCGAATCTCTAAAATTCCTTTTTCCTCAACCTCAGTTCCTAAAGTTAAAGAATCAGCTTCTAATACTTCTGGCTCAACAAATTCAAGTGTCTCAGTTATACGACTACATCCTGAGCAACTAATCATCGTCAACATTAAAAAAAAACCAATCGTTTCATTACCTTTTCACCCCTTTACTCACAAAAGATAGTAACGAATAAATAAAGAACATCACAATATTCATCGCAACTACACTAGCACCTGGCGGTGTTGCGGCTAAATAAGACATCACTAACCCTAAAAAGAAACAAATAAATGAAATAAAAATCGAATGAATCATGACCCATTTAAATGAACGACATAATCGCATCGCTGTTAAGGCAGGAAATACAATTAAACTAGAAATCAACAAAGTTCCCATCAAGCGCATCCCAAGCGTAATCGTTAATGCTGTTAACACAGCAAGTAACATTTTATAAAAGCCAACCCTAATCCCCGTTGCCTTCGCGAATGTTTCATCAAACGTAATCGCAAACATTTTATGATAAAACAAAATAAATAAAAGTAAGACTAAAGCTGAAAGAACCATACTCAAATAGACGTCTGACTGTGTCATTGCTAAAATGCTTCCAAACATATAATTACACACGTCTAAATTCATCCCCGTCGTTAAAGACATCACCAAAACCCCAATAGATAATGAGCCTGTTGAAACTAATGCAATCGCAGCATCGCCTTTGATTAAGCTATTTTCATTCATTCGCAGCAAGAAAAATGCTGCCGCTACCACAACCGGAATCGCAAATGATAAGGGTGCCACATTTAAAACAGAGGCAACAGCCAACGCCCCAAATCCAACATTCGATAATCCATCCCCAATCATCGAATAGCGTTTCAAAACTAAGCTTACTCCAAGCATCGCACAGCAAAGTGAAACCAATAGACCGACAACCATCGCCCGTACTAAAAAGGGATACGAAAACATCTCAACTAAAATCTCAATCATTTAGAATTCTCCCTTTTTCAGATGAACGACCTGTGTTGCATGCTCTATTTTGTTTTCTATATCATGGGACACCATCACAATTGCAATCTTATTTTCTTGATTAATTCGATGCATTAAGCGATAAAAATCTTGCGTTGCCTTCGGATCTAAATTAGCTACCGGCTCATCTAAAATCAATAATTTCTTCGTTGCACATAACGCCCTTGCTAACAAGACACGTTGTTGTTGTCCGCCTGATAATTCACGATAACAACAATCACGCAACTCATAAATTCCTAACTCTTTCATCCACTTTACAGCTCGCTCTTTATCTGATTTCTTATACAGCGGTAGCCATCCACACTGATTCAAACATCCTGATAAAATAATCTCCCAAACACTAGCCGGAAACTCTTTTTGAATCACGGTTTGTTGAGGTAAATACCCTACTTCAGATTGTTTTAATGTCTCATTAAATATAATCTGCCCACTACTTGGTTTCTTTAAATTTAATAACCCCTTTATCAACGTACTTTTCCCTGTTCCATTTTCTCCAATCACCCACACATAGTCACCTTCATGAACTTTAAAACTAAGATTTTTAATGACTGTATACTGATCATATGAAAATGAAACACCTTCAACATGTAATAATTCCACGTGTCTAATACCTCCCTTTTTAATCACATTTATCAGTTTAAAATCATGCTCACTTTAGCATCTTGACTTTTAATGTAATAGGAGTAAAGACTTTGATAAGTTGGTTATCTATAGTCCCCCTCATCAGCAAGAAATAAACAATGAGTAGCGTAACCCTTAGAAGAGGATTTGGGGGCAGTAGCGATTCCATCTTATCTTTTGTTAAGGAGCAGACCACACAAGTGACTTCCTCACAGTGGTGATTTGGTTCAATAGACAGATGTAAACTCACCATTAGATAAGAAAACAAAACAAAAAGACATATTAAAAACGCCCATCTGTCTTTATATTGTCTCATCATAAGCTCTCCCCCCCTTCATAAAAAAAGGATTGCCCTTTAAGGGCAATCCTTTTATATACGTTTTGTTACCCATCCTATCAATGAAAATAGAATAAATACAACGGCATTCACAATGACAACACTCGCTCCTGCTGGGAGTGAGTATAAAAATGACAATGTCATTCCAATAAAGAAACAAACAACTGAAACAAATCCAGCAGAAATAATCACTGACTTAAAACTATTAAACACACGCATTGAAGTTAAAGCCGGGAAAATAATAAGCGAAGAAATCAACATTGTTCCCATAATACGCATGCCTAATACGATCGTAATAGCCGTCAAAAAAGCAATCAACATATTATAAAGTTCTACCTTAACACCTGTTGCTTTAGCAAAGTTTTCATCAAATGTCGTTGCAAAAATACGATCATAAAATACCACAAACAAAATAAATACCACTGCTGATAACACAATACTAATATTTACATCATTCTTCGTCATTGCCAAAATACTTCCGAACATATAGCTATTAATATCTGCATTCAAACCAGTTGTTAACGACGTTACCGTTACCCCAATCGCAATGGATGTACTCGAAATCAATGCAATGGCTGCATCCCCTTTAATCTTACTATTTTGACTAATACGAAGTAAGAAAAAGGCTGCCACGACCACAACCGGTACTGCCACTTGAAGTGGCGCTAAATTCATCGCCATTGCGATGGATAAGGCTCCAAACCCAACATGCGATAATCCATCACCAATCATTGAATAACGCTTTAGCACCAAACTCACCCCAAGTAAAGCTGAGCATAGTGCCACCGCGCTCCCAACAATAATCGCACGAACCATAAAACTATACGAAAACATTTCCTGCCAAATACTAATCATGCTTAATATCTCCTACATGACGGCACGCATTCGTGTGACACAAATACTCTGCCGGCGTCCCATAAAATAATACTTCTTTTTTCAATTGTAAAATCTTTGTTGCATGATTAAGTCCACTATTCATATCATGTGTGACCATAATAATACTCATGCCATACTCTTTATTCAATTCCTCAATCAATTGATACAAATTCGCGGTGGTGATTGGATCAAGTCCCGTCACCGGTTCATCAAGTAATAACACTTTCTCAGAAGCACAAAGCGCCCTTGCAATTAAAACACGTTGCTGTTGACCTCCTGATAAATCGCGGTAACACTTATTCTTTAAATTTTCAATCTTCAATTTCTTTAAATTCTCCATCGCGCGTTGCTTATCTGCTTTTGAATAGAAGGGACGCCATCCGCGCTTATTTAAACAACCTGATAACACGACTTCATAAACTGATGCAGGAAAATCACGTTGTACAATCGTCTGTTGTGGAAGATATCCAATTTCATTTTGCTTTAACGAAGAACTAAACTCAATACTTCCTGACTTAGGAGAAACCAATCCTAAAATTGATTTCATTAACGTACTTTTACCAGATCCGTTATCCCCAACAATGCAGAGATAATCCCCTTCATTTAATTCAAAACTGACATCTTTTAAAGCTTGTGTTTGATCATACGAAACATTAAGCTCTTTACAGGTTAAAATACTCATCTTAATCAAGCCCTACTTTTAAATTTTCAATATTTTGTTGCATCAATGAGACATACGTTACCCCATTATTAAAATCTTCTTTTGAAACATTATGCGTAGAATGAAGTAATAACAACTGCGCACCTGTTTCTTCACTAATCATCTGACCAATCTTTGGATCAATTAATTCTTCATAATAAATAGCCGGAATATTATTAGCTTTAATCTCACTAATCATCTGAGCCACTAATGCTGCACTTGGTTCTGCTTCAAATGGAGCTGATACATAATCAATTCCATAGTCTTTCATTAAATACTGCAGGGCAAATCGTCCTGAATGATAAATCGTTGTACGTTTAGCATTCGCTACTACATCTTGTAACTCCTGGTCTAATTTATCTAATTGTAATTGATAAGCCTCTGCATTTGTTTCATAATAATCTGCATTCTCTGGATCAATCTCACATAAAGCTTCTAAAATATTATTTGCCATCACTTTTGCATTCTTAGGACTTGTCCAGATATGTGGATCATACGTATGATTATGTCCATCATTTGCCGTATGTTCTTCTTCCTCGTGATCGTGATCTTCTGCTTCATGATCATGATCATCTTCTTCCTCAACTCCTGTTCCAAGTAAAGTCACACCTTGTGAAACATCTAAAACATAAACATCCTGACTGTCAATACTTTCAACAATTTTATGAGCCCATGTCTCCATCGATTCCCCTGTATAAATAAATAAATCTGCCTTATTGATTTTAATAATATCCGCCGGTGTCGGTTCATAAGAATGGGACTCCATCCCTGGAGGTAATAATAATGTTACCTCTGCTTTATCACCCGCAATTTGACGCGCAAAATCGTACTGTGGAAATAACGTCGTGACAATTTGTAATTGATCAGTATCTGATGTTGACGTGGTTTTAGACTCTCCACTACATCCGACTAAAATTAAACTCATCATGATAGACATCATATATATCAATTTCTTCAACTTTAAATACCTCCTAAAAAAAGTCATACTCTCTATGTTATGTCTATTATAGCATAACTTCATTCAAATGATAGCCATTATCAATTAAATGAATATATGTGCAATCACTCATACAACGTCAAAAAAAACTAGGAAATTAGCTTCCTAGTTTGAAACAGAAATATTTTTACCGATGAAATAGATAAGTCGCGTTAATTTTTTAAAGTGTCCAAAACTAATCTGGACTTATATCATTTTAAGTTTTCTTAATAAAAGAATGATGACATTTTGGACAAGTAATCTCAATTTTTCCTTTTCCTTTTGGAACACGTAATTCTTGTCCGCATTCCTTGCATTTATAATATCGATACTGACGCTTTGTTTTAAATTGGCGGTATTTATTCATCATTTTCGTCTGAATCGGATACCAATATCTTAAAAACAAGATATTTTCTTGGTGTCTCTTCATTTTATTTTTAGATAACATACGATAATAACAATAAACTAATGGAATCCAAGCTAAGATGATTAGCCATTTCCATCCTAATAATTGACCAATTAACGTGATAAAAATACTTAAAAACAATAGTCCAATCGAGAAATGATCAACCCCTGTTCGTCCTTCCATAAATCGTTTAAACCACTCCACAATAACACCTCACTTTATTCACTTAAAATCATTATACACCTATCATGTTAAAAAAACCGCGATTTTTTTCGCGGTTTTAATTTTTATTCAGTCAAGCTCTCACCATTTGTCGCAATCACTTCTTTATACCAATAGAACGATTTCTTTTTATAACGTTCTAACGTTCCTGACCCATCATCATGACGATCCACATAAATATATCCGTAACGTTTTTTTAGTTCAGCAGTTGAGGCACTGACTAAATCAATACATCCCCAAGATGTGTAGCCCATTACCTCTACTCCATCTTCGATGGCTTCACGTACTTGAACTAAGTGATCGTTTAAATAATTAATACGGTAGTCATCCATAACTGTTTTATTTCCATGTTCATCTTCAACTAACACATCGACTGCTCCTAATCCATTTTCAACAATGAATAATGGTAATTGATAGCGGTCGTAGAATTGGTTTAAGACATAGCGTAATCCTTGAGGATCAATTTGCCATCCCCATTCAGATGCTTTAAGGGTTGGATTTGGAACTCCCCCCATAATATTTCCTTTACCAACTACCTTTTTGGCTGGATCAGCGGTTTCGCAGATACTCATGTAGTAACTAAATGAGATAAAGTCCACCGTATGTTTAAGGATTTCTTCATCACCTTCTGCAAACTTAATTTCGATATTATTTTCACGGAAATAGCGTTTCATATAACCTGGGTATACCCCTCTCACATGAACATCTGAGAAGAAATAGTTCATATGTTCTGCTTTCATCACCGCAATCATATCATCTGGATTGGGTGTCAGTGGATAAGTTGGCATACTCAAAATCATACATCCAATTTTAAAATCTGGATTGATTTCATGACCAATTTTCACGGCTAAGGCACTAGCCACTAATTCGTGATGCACGGCTTGGTATAAATCTTGTTTTGTCAATTTTGATTTATCTGTGTAAATTCCACCACTTAAGAATGGCGCATGTAACACGGAGTTAATTTCATTGAATGTTAACCAATACTTTACTTTATCTTTATAACGTGTAAAAATCGTACGAACATAATTTTCGTAGAAACCGATTAAATCACGACTCACCCATCCATCGTATTTTTTTGATAAGTGTAATGGCGTTTCGTAGTGAGAAATAGTGACTAATGGTTCGATTCCGTGCTTCGCTAATTCATCAAACACGTTATCATAAAATTGTAATCCCGCTTCATTTGGCGTTGCCTCATCCCCCTGCGGAAAAATTCGCGACCAAGCGATTGATAAACGGAAGGTTTTAAATCCCATTTCAGCAAACAGTTTAATATCTTCTTTATATCGGTGATAGAAGTCTATTCCCACTAACTTCATATTATCAACAGTTGGCTCTTCTGTAATCGGCCCCATGATTCCTTTAGGTGCGACGTCTTGTGTTGAAAGACCTTTTCCGTCTTCGTTATAAGCTCCTTCAAATTGGTTAGCAGCTGTCGCTCCTCCCCATAAAAACCCGTCTGGGAAACGTTTCGTCATGTCTGACACATCCTTTACTTTTGTGATGCTTCCCTTATATCACACCCAATTCCTTCGTTTCAATAGATGTCAAAAGACCTGGTTGAATGATTCAAAATCATCAACTAAATAGGATTTAAAACTGAAACAGTGTTACAAAAACTTTTTGTATAAATCGTGATATTCATTAATCTCTTCGTATCTTTTATTTTGTCTGATACTATTTTCAAAATTTTGCGAAAAAAGAATCGCAAATAATAACTCAAAAATATATTCAGCTGACGTTTGAAAAAGTAAAGTTCCCATATCTGAAAAACGGTGAACGTTATACACATAAAGGTGTTCAGTGCTTAAACCCGCTAATGTTGAATTTTTAGATTCTGTTATCATGATGATTGGAATATTCTTTTCTTGAAGAAGTTTTGCTATCCGAGCGAGCATGACGTTTTCTCCAGTCCGACTGATCATCATGGCAACATGACCTTCACTTGACACCATAGCCTGCATGAACTGAGCGTTACTTCCGTCTTGAATCGCGCTATTTTTCCCTGCATAAAGAAAATTGGCAGCTGCATATTTTGCTAGATGCAAGTTGTTATCAAAAGCATAAAGGTCGATAAAAGTTGAGTGATTTAAAAGTTTAGCCACTCGTGTCAATTGATCAAGGTCAATTCCTTTTTTGGTTTCTTCGATAGCGGTCATTTTTAAGGCGGCTACTTTGTTTAAAATAGTATGAATGGACTCATTTGAGGTAATTGGATTTTCTCGATTAATGTGTCTTGGGGTTTGACTAATTTCTTGAAGGTATTTTAATTTAAATTCCCCATAACCACTCATGCCGACTTTTTGACAAACTCGAACAACGGTTGCAGCTGAGGTATGCGTTAAAGTGGCTAATTGACGTGATGATAGTTTAGCAATTTCTTGTGGATAGTCAAGGAGGTAATCGACCACTTGAATTTCGGAGTTCGTTAGTTTGTTGAGTTGCTTTAGTTCTTTTAATTCCGTTACTAGCTTCATGATTTCACCCGTTTCTTTTCTCTCTTTATTTTAACTGAAATGATGACTGGCTGACAACGTTATCTCATCTGATATCTGTTTACGGGAGTCTTAAGTTTTGCTATAATATCTTTCCATAAGGTGTTAATTTTCAATAGTTTCAACCAATTAAAGGGGAGTTGAATGAATGAGAAAAACATTAAGAATATTACTTGGACGTGTTGGCTTTTGTGGAATGCTGATCGCCCTACAAGCCTTAATCTTAATCGTTGTGATTTGGCGGTTCCAAGAATACTTTGTTTACTTTTATGCTTTTTGTGTCTTACTGAGTGTAGTCGTTGTGATGGGAATCTTAAATAATCGTTTAAATCCAGCTTACAAAATTGCTTGGATTATTCCAATTATGCTGGTTCCGATTTTTGGGGGATTATTTTATATTCTCTTTAGTAGTGATCAAACTCGTAAAAAGTTTTTAAATGAAATGAAGCCTATCAATGAGAAGATGAGAGAATGTTTAATACAGGATGTTGACATTACTGAAAAACTTAAAACTCTTGATAAACGTGCCTTTAATCAATCCAGATATATTTTAGATTATGCACAGGGGCCTATTTATGAAAACACCACAACTGAGTACCTTACACCCGGAGAAAAAAAGTTTGAACGTTTACTTGAAGAATTAAAAAAAGCAAAACATTATATCTTCCTAGAATACTTCATCATTGATGAAGGGATGATGTGGGATACGATTTTAGAGATTTTAAAAGAAAAAGCGGCGCAAGGGGTTGATGTACGCGTCGTTTATGATGATTTCGGTTGTTTATTTTTACTTCCTTCTGGCTATGATAAAAAGCTTGAAGCAATGGGAATTAAGTGTTGCGTATTTAATCCATTCGTTCCGTTTTTAACACTTCGTATGAATAATCGTAATCACCGTAAAATTGCGATTATTGATGGACATACTGCTTTTACAGGCGGCATTAATATTGGAGATGAGTATATTAACGGCTATGAAAAACATGGGCATTGGAAAGATGCTTCGATTATGATTAAGGGCGATGCGGTTTGGAGTTTTACCGTCATGTTTTTAACGATGTGGGATTTCCTTCGTAAAACGAATGAAGATTACGAACCTTTCCGTCCTCATATTCATCACAAAGAATCGTTTGAAAGTGATGGATTTGTTCAGCCGTTTACGGATAGTCCACTAGATAATGAATCGGTTGGGGAGACCGTTTATTTAAATTTAATTAATTCGGCTAAAGATTATGTTTATATCAATACGCCTTATCTGATTTTAGATAATGAAATGATTACAGCTTTATCACAAGCCGCTAAACGTGGAGTCGATGTCAGAATTGTGACTCCGCATATTGGTGATAAATGGTTTGTTCACGCCGTAACTCGTGCTAACTATGCTTTCTTAATTGAAGATGGTGTGAAGATTTATGAATATACACCTGGATTCATTCATTCTAAAACATTTGTGGTAGATGGCGAGTATGCCGTTGTTGGAACGATTAATCTTGATTACCGCAGTTTATACTTACATTATGAGTGCGGAGCTTGGTTATATAAAAATAGTAGTATTAAAACCATTTACGATGATTATGTTGAGACCTTGAAAGTCTGCCAATTAATCACGTTACAAGATTGCCATAATATTAAATGGTACAAAAAGTTCATGTATGCTTTCTTACGAATTTTTGCCCCATTAATGTAGGAAAAGGAGTTCCGATTTGGAACTCCTTTTTTTATGAATCCTCTTTAGATATATTTTAAGATTTCTTGGTATTGTGTTTTAAGTTCTTCATCTTTTATTCTGCGATTAGCAGGGCTTGGAGATGGGAGCACGATACAAGGAATGTTTGTTTTAGGGTAACAAAATTTTATATAGAATTCGGCTGCTTTTTTTCCGGTTGTAAAGACGGCGTGAATAGGCGCTTGTTTTAGGATCATGCTTAAATCATTTGGAATTGGATTTTTAATGCTAGCATCAGAGGCTCCTTCTATGTCACAACTTTTTAATACGTCCCAAAGGGCAATATGGTGACGATGTAGGAAAGCTAGTCTATCTTCATTGGTAAGTGGTAATTCTTCATGAAAGATGTCTGCTAGGACAGGCCAAAATCGATTTTGGGGATGACCATAGTAAAACCCATTTTTTCTAGACTTTGGAGAGGGCATGGTCCCTAGTATTAAGACTCTTGAATTTTCATCATACACTGGCTTAAAGATATGTTCGACGACTGCCATCTAGTTCACCTTCTTCATTAGAAATTTCTTTTATTATAGCATGTTTTCTAATGAATTTTTTTAAGGTTAAGGCTTCATCTATCATGAAGGCACCGCAAATGAAAGGACAGATGACGAACCACGAAGAAAAGTGTTGATTGATAAATGGATCGACGAGCATTGGTTGAAAATAGTTAACTCCGATAAACGTGAGGATCATCCAACAGATTGAAAATTGAGGACAGATTAGTCCTTGTAAATTGAATTTTAGCATAGAGTAATCCCAGTAGTCCTGATGAAAAATATGACGCGTCAGAAGTCCTGATAAATATTCAACGGTTGTTGGTACGATAAGGCACAGTATTAAAATGGAAATTGGCGATAGTAAAAACGTATCTTTCATTAAGATGAGCAAAGCCATTGCGATTGCATACATCGGTTTGAAAGGTCCATATAAAAAGCCATCTTTTTTCATTTGTCCTGTTAGCATATAAGAATAAAATTGTTCGATCATCCATCCAATGACACCATATAAAAAGAAGTTAAATAAAAAGTACCATGCGTAATACATACTAGACACCACCTGTTTTTAGTGATAGTTTGTTCCCTCTCCCCTAAATTCATACTCCACCTCTTTTTATTTTTTCCTTTTATCGTTAAACTATAAATAAATTGGAATTTTATTGTAACAAATAGTTTTTTCCACTCATTAAAAAGAATGGAAGAAGGTTAACAAATATGGTGATTAATAAAAAAAACATCTATTCAAGTCACCTTGATAGATGTTTTTTAGTGTGTGTGCTTATGTTTTAAATTAGATTAATGATCTATATAACCCAATAATATCTTCAAGGCTTGCCTCTTTTGGATTTCCAGGAGCACAAGCATCAGCTACTGCTGATTCAGCTAAGAACTGAATATCTTCTTCTTTCACGATTTCTTTTAAATCGGCTGGAATATTGATATCTGCTGATAATTGACGAACAGCATCAACTGCAGCTTGGCGATACTCATCTTGTGTCATATGATCAACACCCTCTACTCCCATTGCACGTGCAATTTCACGGTATTTTTCACCTGTTGCATCTGCATTAAATTCCATAACTGTTGGTAATAAAATTGCATTTGCAATCCCATGAGGTGTATCATAAACAGCTCCCAATGCGTGAGCCATTGAATGAACAATTCCAAGACCTACGTTTGAGAATCCCATTCCTGCAATATATTGTCCAAGTGCCATTCCTTCGCGACCTTCTTTTGTATTAGCAACTGCTCCACGTAATGATTTAGCAATGATTTCGATGGCTTTTAAATGGAACATATCCGTCATCTCCCAGGCTGCCTTTGTAATATATCCTTCAATCGCATGTGTTAAGGCATCCATTCCTGTTGCTGCCGTTAAACCTGCTGGCATTGAAGACATCATTTCAGAATCAACAATTGCAATGACTGGAATATCATGTGTATCGACACATACAAATTTACGCTTTTTCTCAACATCTGTGATAACGTAATTGATGGTCACTTCAGCCGCTGTTCCAGCAGTGGTTGGAACGGCAATAATTGGGACACTTGGATTTTTAGTTGGGCTGACACCTTCTAAACTACGAACATCCAAAAACTCTGGATTATTAATAATAATTCCAACTGCTTTGGCTGTATCCATTGATGATCCTCCACCAATCGCGATGATATAATCAGCTCCTGATGCCTGATACGCTGCTACTCCATGTTGAACATTTTCAATTGTTGGATTTGCTTTAATATCTGAATAAATTTCATAAGGTAATCCTGCCTCATCTAGAACAGCTGTGACTTTACCTGCTACCCCAAACTTAATTAAATCTGGATCGGTACAAACAAATGCCTTTTTAAATCCACGGCGTAACACTTCATCTTTAATCACTTGAATAGATCCTGCCCCATGGTAAGATGTTTCATTCAAAACAATACGATTTGCCATTTTCCAATTCCCCTTTTCTCATCAGTAGCCTCTCGCTACTTAAAATAATACTTAGCAACTTCATTATGCTTTAATTCTATCACTAAGATAAAGTTATCCCTTCTTTTTAGTTAATAAAGTCCATATTCAAGTCATCAAAATCTATCACCTTATCAACTAAAAGCAAGACTATTATAATGCTTTCTCAGTAAAGAAAATCGTCAAAAAATAAAGGAAACATCCAACTTTATTATTTTAATCTCTTTTTAAATGAATCAAATTGGAAAGGTTAAGAAATGAACCTGTCATTCATTTAGACGTATCGCTCTTCGAGTGAATTAAATTAATAGAACCTACGTACTCAGTCTTTCTCGGATAAAGCCTAGATTAGAAAATATATCAAGAAAATTAAGCTAATAAAAATCCTAGTCACAAAGCGACTAGGATTTTTATTTAATTGGAATCACTTATTGGATTTTAAAATTTAATTAACCTATCGTTATTTGTTCTTCGGGATAATTAAATCTTGGTGCTGCTGTTTGATAAGCCCATAAGCAGGCAATACTAAATGGACCTAAACGCCCAATAAACATGATGATACACAAGATGAGTTTGTTCGCTATATTTAAGCTCGGTATAATTCCAGTTGATAATCCGACTGTTCCTGTTGCGGCAATCACTTCAAATAAAATACTCTGAAGTGATAACTCAGGTTGAATCAATAAAATAAAAAACGTTCCAACAAATACAACTGAGATTGCTAGTAAAAAAACACTAAATGCCTTAATAATACTTTCAGCTGGAATTCGGCGATAAAAGGCTGTAACAGGACGATTAGTGGCAAAAGATTTAATAGTTTTTATAATGGTAAATAACGTCGTTGTTTTAATTCCACCACCGGTCGAACCAGGAGATGCCCCAATAAACATTAAGACCATTAAAATAAGAAGTCCAGCTTGTGAAAAATCATCAATAGGAATGGTAGAAAAACCAGCTGTACGTGCCGAAATACTATGGAAGAAGGCATCAAACCAACTAAAGCCTTCTGATAATTTTAACAAAATGGTTCCGATGATTAATAAAGAGGCTGTTGTTACCATGACAATCTTTGTATTCATACTACATTTTTTGAAATTTCTTTTATGATAGATATCAAGCATGGTGACGAATCCAATCCCTCCTAACCCAATTAGAGTAGCTGTTGTCAATAGCAACACATAATGATGTCGGTATGGAATTAAATTCTGTCCTCCACCTAAAATATCAAATCCCGCGTTATTAAAGGAAGCAATCGCATGAAAGGCACTGATTCCTAAAGCTTCCCAAAACGGATAATGTTGAATGAATGTAAAAAAACTAAGAATCATGCCTACTAACTCAATCACCAGAGTTAATTGTAAGACCGATTTAACTAATCGAACCACTCCACTCAACGAATTAAAATTCAGCCCTTCCATCAATAATAATCGATGATAAACTCCAAATTTCCTTTGCATCACTAAGATAAAAATAGCACCTACTGAGGTTACCCCTAACCCACCTATTTGAATCAGTAATGCAATGACTAGACGACCAAAAGCATTAAACTGTTCAGCTGTTTCAATGGCAATCAAACCGGTCACGGTAACTGCACTGGCTGAGGTAAATAAAGCATCGATATAACTGACATAAGTCCCTGGCATATGCGCAATTGGCAAGGCAAGTAAAACAGATCCTATTAGAATAACTGACATAAAACCTAAAGCAACATATTGAGTCGGTCCTAAACGTTTAGTCCGTAACACAAATCTTCCCTCCAACTTATACTCTCTTCTCTTTTATGATAATATGACACTATTATAACTCTGACAAATGTCGAAAATAACCAAATTTTTACTAAATTCATTTTTTGTTATCATATCATGGACCTATAAAAAAAGCTAGAATGTATACCTCTAGCCTTTGAAAAATTTTATAAATAGTTAACTGAGTTTTATCTTTTACTATCTTCTCGCGAAATCAACAAAAATAAATTTATCCGGTCGATGGCGAGATTCAGTATATTGGAACAAGCTTGTATCCACTAAATAGGTATAACTTCTAACAACCGCCACCATATCAAAGTTTTTTAAATCTAAGTACTTTCGATCCTCATCGGTTGCCATTTGAACTGTGATTTCTTTATTAGCATATGCCACTTTCAAACCAAGTTCACCTTCAATATATTCATATAATGAATCTTGACAGGCTTCCTCTGTTAAATGATCAACATATTTGCAAACCACATAATCTTTATCTAAAATAACCTTTTCGCCATCAATGGTTCTAGAACGGACAATTTTCCACACAGGTTCTTCAGCATTTAATTCCAAGTTTTTACGAATCGATTCTCGTGGAATTTGTTTCTCTAAAAGTTCAACAGTTGTCTTTGCATTACGACCTGAGCGCTCGGTAATTTCTTTAAAACTGACAACTCCCGAAACTGGGAAATTTAATTTATTTATATCAAGTACAAAAGACCCTTTTCCTTTTGTCTTTTGTATATATCCATGTTGTTCTAACATACTTAACGCTTTACGGACGGTATCTCTTGAGACTTGATAGTGGTTAATTAAGTTTTTCTCAGAAGGTAACATACTTGTTGGCTCATAAATACCACTTTCAATTTGACTTACAATGTCATTATAGACTCTTAAATATTTTTTATCCATCGTCATCACCGTAAAACATTTTAACACATATACGGATAAGATAAAAAGCAGTAAAACTTTTTCAAAGAAAAAATTTACTGCTTTTTGTGGGATAACTCATTGTTTCTTATTAAAATTCTATCGAAATGACTTATTATTTTTCTAATTAGTTTTCAATATAGTAAGCAATTGATTCATATGGACGAAGTGTGATTTTTTCTGCTAACTGCTGGCTATCTTTGTAGTTTGAAATTAAAATTTTAGCATCACTCACTAACTCAACTGGCATTTCAACTTCTGTTTCTTTTCCATAGTAATTATTTAAAACAATTAATTTTTGATTATCTAAGGTACGCATATAGGCTAATACTTGTGGATGATCCATTAACATCATTTCAATATTACCATCTGAGATAATGTCATACTCTTTACGTAAAGCAATTAATTTTTTGTAATGATAGAAGACTGAATCTTGATCTTTTAAAGCTGCTTCTGCATTGACTTCTTCGTATGATGCACCTACTGGAATCCAAGGTGTTCCACTTGTAAATCCAGCATTCTCTGTCGCATCCCATTGAACTGGCGTACGAGAATTATCACGTGATTTAGCACGTAAGATTTCTAAAATTTCTTCCTCTTCAATTCCTTGCTCTTTTAAAATATTAAAGTAATTAATGGCTTCGACATCACGGTATTGTTCAATTGTTGTGAAATAAGGATTTTTCATTCCGAATTCTTCACCTTGATAAATGTACGGTGTTCCACGCATTAAGTGAATCGTTGATGCTAACATCTTAGCACTTTCCTTATGATAATTCACATCGTCTCCAAATCGTGAAATCGCACGTGGTTGATCGTGGTTACACCAGAAGACTGCACTCCATCCATTTCCAGCTTGCATACCTTCTTGCCACTCTTTGAAGATATCTTTTAACATGGCAAAATCAAAGTCCATTAATGTCCACTTATCTCCATCTTTATAATCCACTTTTAAGTGGTGGAAATTAAACACCATTGATAATTCTTTTTCCTCTGGATTTGAATATCTTATACAATTATCAACAGATGTTGAAGACATTTCCCCTACTGTAATCACATCAGGATGTTTACCAAATGAGTTTTCGTTTAATTCTTTTAAGTACTCATGAATTTTAGGTCCGTCTGTATAGAAACGACGTCCATCTCCGATTGTATCATCTTCAAAAACTTCAGGTTTTGAGATTAAGTTAATAACATCTAAACGGAATCCTTTAACCCCTTTTTCTAACCAGAAGTTAACTACTTTATAAATTTCTTGGCGTACTGCTTCGTTTTCCCAGTTTAAATCACCTTGTGTGACATCGAATAAATGTAAATAGTATTGATCAAATTCTTCAACGTATTGCCAAGCAGATCCACCAAATTTAGAAATCCAGTTTGTCGGAGCTTGCCCCTCTTTTCCGTCTTTGAAAATATAGAAGTTTTTATAAGTTTCATCACCTGACATCGCCTTTTTAAACCATTGATGCTCAGTTGAGGTATGGTTAAATACCATATCAAGCATAATCTCAATTCCACGAGCTTGTGCTTGTTCCACTAATAATTCGAAATCTTCCATCGTTCCAAAACGTGGATCAATGTTGTAATAATCAGCTACGTCATATCCGTTATCTTTTTGTGGCGAGATATAGAATGGAGTTAACCAAATGTAATCGACTCCAAGTTCTTTTAAATAATCTAATTTCTCTACTACCCCAATTAAATCCCCGAGTCCATCTCCATTCGAATCATTAAATGATTTTGGATAGATTTGATAAACAACGCTTTGTTTAAAGTTTTTCATGATGTAAGCCCTCCTATTTTTCATGAGAATGCGAGAAAAGGGAACAACTTCTTAAAGAAGTGAACCCTAAACCCAAAATTATTTTCTTATAATATTATTTCATACCCGAGTATTTCCTAGCTGGTAAGGATTGTACCTTTCCATATCAAGAGACTCGATTTTTATTTTTTTAATTTACGTTTTGCTAGTACAACAGTTAAGATGAATGGAACAACAATCGCAACCACCATTGCTACTGCAAACATTAACATGTGTGCTGGTTGAATTGATAAGATACCAGGTAATCCACCAATACCTACCGAGTTAGCCATAACACCTGTTGCAACTGAGATAACTGCTGCAATTCCCGAACCGATCATTCCGGCAATGAATGGGAATCCGTATTTCATATTGATACCGAAGATAGCTGGTTCAGTTACCCCTAAGTAAGCTGAGATACAAGCAGGAACTGAAACTTGTTTTTCTTCTTCATTTTTGCGATTTACATAAATCATACCAAGAACAGCTGAACCTTGAGCAATATTTGATAAAGCGATCATTGGCCATAACATTGTTCCACCAAACTCAGCAACTAACTGTAAGTCGATTGCGTTTGTCATATGGTGTAATCCTGTAATAACTAATGGTGCATAAGCAAATCCAAAAACTCCAGCAAATAACCATGAGAATGATGATGTTAATCCAGCATATACAACTCCTGAAATCCAAGAACCAATTGCCCATCCAATAGGACCAAGTACTGTGTGTGCTAATAATACAGTTGGTACTAATGAGAAGAATGGAACAATAATCATTGAGATTGAATTTGGTGTAATTTTTTTGAAGAATCGCTCTAAGTAAACTAAAGTAAATCCGGCTAACATGGCTGGGATAACTTGTGCTTGATATCCAATCATATTAACTTGAGCAAATCCAAAATCCCAAACTGGAGCGACTGCATCTCCACCAACTGCGTAAGCATTTAATAACTGTGGTGAAACTAATGTAATCCCTAGAACAATACCAAGAATTTGTGTCGTTCCCATTTTCTTAGTTACAGCCCATGTAATTCCGACCGGTAAGAAGTGGAAGATTGCTTCCCCAATTAACCATAAGAAGCTATGAACACCTGACCAGAATTGTGAGATTTCAACTAATGTCTTTGTTCCATCTTCGAACATTTTAATGTCACCAATGACATTTCTAAATCCTAAAATTAACCCACCAATGATGATAGCTGGAATTAATGGTGAGAAAATTTCAGCTAAGTTAGCCATTAAACGTTGAATCCAACTCATATTTGATTTAGCAGCTTCTTTTACATCTTCTTTACTTGCATCTTGAATACCTGCTACAGATTTGAATTCATTATAAAATACGGCAACGTCATTTCCAATAATAACTTGGAATTGTCCTGCTTGTGTAAATGTTCCTTTTACGCATGGTAAAGCTTCAATTTTTTCTACTTCAGCTTTTTTTGGATCATTTAAAACAAATCGCATACGTGTCATACAGTGTGTGACAACGGCAACGTTTTCTTTTCCACCAACAAATTGTAAGAGTTGTTGAGCCTCTTGAGTAAATTTCCCCATAATGTACCTCCTTAAATTTTTTATTATGAATCGTTCATGTCCTTCATCCCCAAACATGTACGTATATGTTTGTTGCTACACACTTATTCTAACCTGTACGTATATGTTTGTCAACACAGTTTTTACACCGTTTACATTTTTTATGTATACATTTTCAAAAAAACTCCTTCGACAAAACACGACAAAACCATTGATATTATCACGCTTTCATCATCTTTATTTTTATTATTTTTCCCTAAAATTTTTTTTAAAAAATAAAAAAATCATCAGCATAAACTGATGATTTTAACTATAATTTTTTTAAATCTTTCGCTATCTCATTCATACAATCTTCTGCTTGCGGATAAACGCCACACTTATCTAAAAAGGCATGATCCATCCCCTTATACTGAATATACCTAACTTCAACTCCGGCTGCGTTTAAACGATTAACGTATGCCTCATCCTGTAAACGTAAAAAATCATACTCTGCGCTCACAATCAAAGTTTTTGGAAATTGACTCAAATCCTCTACCATTAATGGAGATAATTCTGGATGAACAAGTGGTATTTCATCACGAACATATAACTCATTGATTAACGGCATGCAATTTTTTATACTATGAATCGTACGCTTAACTAATTCATCATCAGACTCAAATGTATACTGATCTAAACTAAATTGATAACCTTCTTCTGATAATGAAACAACTGGATATAATAAAGCCATATACTTAATTCTTCTTAAACTTTTGACATCTCTTAATACACAACCTGCAGCCAAATTACCACCTGCACTATCACCCGAAATTCCAACACGATTGGAATCAATTCCTAAATCATTAGCATGATTAAAAATATAATTTACAACAGTGTCACAATCATTTAATCCATGTGGAAAAGGAGCCTCAGGAGATAAACGATAATCAATTGAAACAACGACTACGTGCGCTTTTTAAGCCATTGCTTTACATGGATTTTCAACTACATTTAAGTCTCCACCATAAAATCCCCCACCATGAATAAAAATAAGCGCTGGTAATAACCCTTTATGATTGATAGGATAATAAATTCGAACTGGGACACCATCTAAGATTTCATGTTTTACGATAATTCCTTCACTGATATCCAAGTTATCAAATCCCATTCCCTGTCTGATACGACCAATTTCAATTCCTTCAAATACCGTATCATCAACTTTTGAGAATTCTACTTTTGGTTTTAATCGCTGAATCTTTACACGTGGGTCAAGTCCCTTCGTTAATTCCGGTACTTCTTTTATTTGTGTTGGTACGCCATTAATCGTAATCATTTTAATTTTCGATAATTTGTCTAAGCATTGTTGATAATTTAAAATCATGATGGCCTCCTAAAAATAATCATCTATAATGTATACCTATCTTTATATTTCCGTTAGTCTAACATGTAGATAATTAATTGTCAACGATTTCAAAAAAGGAGCTATTTCTAGCTCCTTTTACTATGTCGTAACTAAATCTTTTAACTGACTTATCTCCTGAGATGCATTTGGCTGGTTAGCAAAATTTGAAGTTTCCTTAAGATTCTCAAAAGCAGTTGAAATCATTAGTTTGATACGATTCAGTTGATTGACCTCACTCGCACCAGGATCATAATCGATAGCCACAATATTAGTTCCTGGATACAGTCGTTTAAGTTCTTTAATCATTCCTTTCCCCGTCACATGATTTGGTAAACAGGCAAAAGGCTGCATACAAATAATATTTTTTACATCCATTTCAATCAGTTCAATCATTTCCCCTGTTAATAGCCAACCTTCTCCTGTTTTATGACCTAAAGAAACAACAGATTCAGCACCTTGTGCTATTTCTTTAATGGTTTTAGGTGGTTCAATCAAGTGACTATTTTTAAGAGCCTCTTTCATTAGACGTCGGTACTTCTCAATGACCTGAATGACTGATTGTCCCAAGAGCTTAGACCATTTTGATTTCAATAATAATTTATCTTCTTTGGAATAGGAACAATATAATAAGAAATCAATGAGTCCTGGGACTACAGCTTCTGCTCCTTCAGCCTCAACCAATTCTACAACATTATTATTAGCCGTTGGATGAAACTTTACTAAGATTTCTCCTACTAATCCAACACGTGGCTTTCTAATACGACGAATTGGTAAAGCTTCAAAATCTTTAATCATATCCTCAATATTTTCTTTATATTGTGTTTGATTAGGTGCCATTAAAGCCGTACTACAAATCTGTTCCCACTTTATATATAGTTGATTAGCTGACCCCTTAACGATTTCATACGGACGTGTTCGATATAATAAACTCATTAATAAATCACCGTAAACTAACGCCATTAAAGCACGGTTAATCAGTGGCCAACTTATTTTAAATCCTTCATTTTTTTCAAATCCTTGGGCACTTAATGAAATAACTGGAACTTGTTCAAAACCTGCATCCTGAAGTGCCTTTCTTAAAAATCCAATATAGTTCGTTGCGCGACATCCTCCACCTGTTTGCGTAATTAATAAAGATGTCTCATTTGGGTTATACTTACCAGATTTTAAGGCGTGAATCATTTGGCCAACAACTAAAATAGCGGGATAACAGGCATCATTATTTACATATTTTAACCCCTCATCAACCGCTTCATGGTCAAGAGATGGAAGAACTTCTACTTGATACCCTGATGCTTGAAAAGCAGCTTGTAAGAGGCCAAAATGAATCGGTGACATCTGAGGAGCTAAAATAGTATGTGTTTTTTTCATTTCTGTTGTAAATTCAATCGGATGATAAGTATTATCCACTTTAAGACGTTTAAAATGATTTTTTTCTCTCTCAAGCATCGTTGCTTTTAAAGAGCGTAATCGAATTCTTGCAGCCCCTAAATTATGGCCTTCATCAATTTTTAATGTCGTGTAAACTTTTGAATGAGCAGCTAAAATATCATGTACCTGATCTGTTGTCACAGCATCAAGTCCACATCCGAAAGAATTTAATTGTACCAATTCTAAATCATCTCTAGTTGCAACATAACTTGCGGCATTATATAAGCGAGTATGGTAAGTCCACTGATCCATTACACGAAGTGGTCGCTCTACTTCACCTAAATGAGAAATTGAATCCTCTGTCAATACAGCCATTCCAAGTGAATTAATCATCTCAGGAATTCCATGATTAATATGCGGATCAACATGATAAGGACGACCTGCCAATACAATCCCTTTCATGTTATGGTCCTCTAAATAGGCCAGTGTTAATTGACCATTTTCACGAATATCTCGTTTAAAATTCTCAAACTCTTTCCATCCCTTATCAACACTTTCACGAATTTCTTTCCAGGGGATATTAAAATCTTTAAAAACTTCGTGCAATCGTTTAGCTAATTTATCTTTTTGATCAAATGGCAGAAAAGGTTTAAGGTATAAGATATCTTTTTCACGTAAGACGTCTAAATTATTTTTAATCACTTCTGGATATGAAATAACAATTGGGCAGTTGTAGTGATTATCTGCCTTTTTATCTTCTTGTTTAGAATAAGTTAACGATGGATAAAAGATAAAATCCACCTTTTTTTCAACGAGGTTCATGATATGACCATGCACGAGTTTTCCAGGATAACAAACCGATTCAGATGGAATGGTCTCCATCCCTTTCTCATAAAGCTGATTAGAAGAAGGATCGGATAAAATCACACTAAAGTTTAAATTTGTAAAAAAGGTGACCCAGAATGGATAGTTTTCATACATATTTAAAACACGTGGAATTCCAACAGTTCCTCGTTTCGCAACCGATGGTTCAATGGTTTTGTAATTAAATAAACGATTATATTTATAACGAACTAAGTTAGGAATAGGACGTACTTCTGCCATTTTACCGGCCCCTCGTTCACATCGATTTCCCATCGTAAAACGTTCGCCATCTTTAAATTTATGAATAGTCAGTAAACAGTTATTTGAACATAATCCACATCTTGCACTTCGACTAGTTAACTCAAAATGTTCTAATGATGCTTGATTAATTAACGTTGAGACTTCCCCTTCTACATAACGCTCTTTTGCAATTAAAGCAGCTCCAAAAGCACCCATAATTCCTGAAATATCCGGTCGAATAGCTTGACGATTTGATAACTTTTCAAAAGCTTTTAAAACAGCATCATTATAAAAAGTTCCACCTTGAACCACAATTTTTTGTCCCAATTCTTCAGGATTTCTAAGTTTAATCACTTTAAATAGAGCATTTTTAATAACTGAATATGAAAGCCCTGCAGAAATATCCCCTACTTTGGCACCTTCTTTTTGTGACTGCTTGACTCTTGAGTTCATAAAAACCGTACATCGCGATCCTAAATCAACCGGATTCGAAGCATTGATAGCAGAATTCGCAAAGTCTTCGATGCTCAAATTCATTGATTTTGCAAAAGTATCTAAAAAAGACCCACAACCTGAAGAACAAGCTTCATTTAATAGGATACTTTCAATATTTCCATTTTTAATTTTTAAACATTTCATATCCTGTCCACCAATATCTAAAATACAATCGACACCCGGACAAAAGAAATCTGCCGCCTTATAATGGGCAATCGTTTCAATTTCACCAATATCCACTTTTAAGGCAGCTTTTAATAAGGCCTCTCCATATCCTGTAACAGTAGCCTTAACAATATGAGCCTCTAAAGGGAGTTGGTCATACAATGTTTTTAAAACACTAATCGTTGATTGCAAAGGACTGCCTTCATTACTTCCATAATAAGAAAAACAAAGGTTCCCGTCTTCATCAATGAGGGCAACTTTTGTTGTCGTGGACCCAGCATCAATTCCTAAAAAACAGTTGCCCGTTAAAGTAGATAACTCTCGTCGTCCTACTTTGGCCATTTGATGACGTTTTATAAAAGAATCATACTCATCATCTGATTCAAATAACGGTGTTAATCGAACCGATTCAGACGTGTGAACCTCTTTAATCGTTTGTAAAGAGTTCATAAACTGAGAAAAAGAGATCACTTTAGAATCCATTGAGGATAAGGCAGCTCCTTTTGCTACATATAGTTGAGAATCATTAGGAAGAATGACCTCCTCAGGCTTTAATTCCAGAGTTTCAATAAATCGATTTCTTAATTCTGATAAGAAGTATAAAGGTCCCCCTAAAAAGGCAACATTTCCACGAATTGGACGTCCACAGGCAAGCCCACTAATCGTTTGAATGACAACAGCTTGCAAAACTGAAACAGCAATATCTTCTTTTGCGACTCCTTCATTGATGAGAGGTTGCACATCGGTTTTAGCAAACACCCCACAACGGGCAGCAATAGGATGAATGACTTTATAATGTTTTGCAAGTTCATTTAACCCAAGGGTATCAACTTGTAATAACGATGCCATTTGATCAATAAATGCGCCGGTTCCACCTGCGCAAGTTCCATTCATGCGTTGTTCAATTCCATCTTTAAAATATGTGATTTTAGCATCCTCTCCCCCAAGTTCAATTGCAACATCAATTTGAGGATAGTAACGTTTTGTCACTTTTGTTGAAGCCACAACTTCTTGAATGAACGGAATATTTAGATGTTTAGCTATTGCAATTCCACCAGAACCTGTCATATTCACCGTAATATTATAATCTTTAAACTGTTCATACGCCTGTTTTAAAACAACGGTTAATGTTTTTAAGATGTCAGCAAAATGACGCTCATATGAACTAAATAGAAGCTCTTCTTTTTCATTTAAGATAACGGCTTTTACCGTTGTTGATCCCACATCAACCCCAATATGAATAAGTTTTTGTGTCATACTTACGCAGCTAACCTGCTCCCCTCCTTTATTGATACAACTTTTCCTTAACTCCTTTTTATCAATTTTCGATTCATATTTTCCATTTACAGTATATGGATGGTTTTTTCAATTTAGACTAAAAAAAGCTAACTCAAGATTTGAGTTAGCTTTTTTATATTTTTACTATAGGGTATTTTTAGACATGTTTTTTTGTAAAGTTTAAAACTATATTATTTGTTTTGAATATATTGTGCAGCATTTTCTCCTGCAATACGTCCTGAAGTATAAGCAAATCCACATGCTAATCCTTCATATGGAGGATAACTTCCGTTTGAATAATATCCACCTGCTGAAGAACCAACCACATATAATCCTGGAATAGCATTATAATCTAAATCAATGACTTCTAATTTTTCATTGACTTTAACTCCACCTACTGTTCCCAAATAAACAGCACGTGCTTCAAACGCATAGTAATTTCCTTCAGATACTTCATAAACTAATGAATCTGCTGATTTACCGTAGTCAGTATCTTTTTTATTTTGAACCATTGTATTATAGCGTGCAACAGTTTCTTCTAATTCTTCAACTTTCATTCCAGTTGAAGCTGCTAATTCTTCTAATGTACTTCCTTTGAATGCTGAACCAGCTTCTACAGCTGCATCTGCCATAGCAACGAAGTCTCCCGTTCCTGCTGTATATCCAGGTCCTGCGTCAGATAATTTAATGTTTGCTCCATTTGAGAAATCTTCTAATGTTGCTTCATCGACAATGATGTAGTAACGTCCACCTGCTGAATAGGCAACATTTGACCAGAATACTGTATCATAGATAGCATCTTCATTTCCGATACGTGTTCCTGAAGCATCAACCCATAATAATGGTGCCATTAAAACTTGTGTTAATAAGTCTTCAGAATGTCCTTGAGCTCCTGTTGAAGAGTTTGCCAATTGAGCGGCATGTAATAAAGCAGTTGATGAATCCCAAGGAATTCCTCCTGCTTCAATTGCAGCATCAATTCCTTCACCAAAGTTGGCAACACCTAATGAATAAACTAAATCTGTATGTAAATTTTCATATACTTTTTCAGTATTTGCTCCATATCCACCAGTTGCAATAATAACAGCATCCGCATTAACAGTTAAAATTCCACCATCTTCTTTAGTTGCTGTGATTCCTGTTACAGTTCCATCTTCAGCTTGTAAAATTTCATTTAAGCTTGTATTCGTACGAACTTCAGCTCCCATTTCTTCTAAATGAGTATAGAAATTCTCAAATCCTGCTTGTGAATCAACAAACTTGTGATAAGCTTTCCATTTGTATAAGTTATCTTCATGCGCTGCTTGAGTTGTTGTTGACGGTAAATAGAACTCCATTCCATATGACTCTAACCAATCAACTGTTGAAGCAGATTTTTCAACAATAGCACGTGTTAATGGTCCATTTGATAAATATTGATTAAATTCTAAAAGTTGAGAAACAGCTTCATCAACCGTTAAGTTTAATCCTTCTTCTTTTTGTAAAGTTGACTCAACCGCAAACATTCCTGATGCTAACATTGAGTTTCCACCAACTGAGTTAGTCATTTCAATAATTAAAACATCAGTTCCAGCCTCCGCAGCAGCTAAAGCAGCAGCGGTTCCAGAACCACCTGCTCCAACAACAACTAACTCAACTGTTACTTCTTCATCAACACCTGTTTTTGTTACTTTACGATTTTTCATTAATTCTACATCAAAACCAGCTTGTCCTAACGCATCTTCTACTGCAGTTAAAACACTGTTACTCGTTCCAGTGGCACCTGAAATCGTATCAACTGCAAGACTTTGATGTTCAACAATCGATGCTGCTAATTTAGGTGCAGCTGCTCCCCCAATCGTTGGTGTTTCTCCTGATGCATCAACGTCAATTGAAAGAATTGTTCCTTCATCGTCAACCTCAACTGTTGCGACAACATCTCCTCCAAACCCTGCTGCCGTTCCAGTGTATGTTCCTGCAACCACATTAGCTGTTGTTGCACCTGTTGTAGCATCATTCTGTTGCTCTTCCGTTACATTATTTGACTGACATCCAAATAAAACTGATGCCGCTAACATGATAGACATCAAGCTAAATGTCGTCTTTTTGAAAGCTTTGTTCATCATTAAGACGAACCCCCTTAAATATGTTATTTTTTTCACGATTTACACAGATATTATAACAAAATTTCACAATGTGGTAAGTTGAGCCTAATAAGTAAAAAAGTGGTTTATTTTAAGAAATGTTGTTTAATTTAGTTTGATATTGTAGAATGAGGGGGCGAAAGGATGAGATTGATTTGATCATTAACAACGAGACTTTTATACCATTTCATAAAGCATTACAAATAAAAAACCATCAAGGTTTTACTTTCAATGAATCAAAAAATATTTATACCAAAAAGAATTCATTTAATAAGTTATTTCATTATCAAATCTGCACGATACCTGATGATATCTCATCAATTATAGCTAAATCATCCTGTTTTACCATGTTGATATTTTTCAATAAATGTAAACTTATAATTGGTAATGAAACCATTATTTGCATGCCTTATTCCATTATGTTTATAAAAAAAGGATGCCATTATAAACTTCAAAAAAAACAGTCAACTGACGTGGTTTTTATCTTTGACTGTCATGAAGATTTTTTTGATAACTTCATTGTTTCACAAATTGCAGACTGCCCTATTTTTTACGATTTATTAAATTTAACAGATGCAAAAAATGAGTATCTATTATTTGATTATCAAAAAGATTCATCCATTCTCTCAACCCTTCATTTGTTCTTAACTGAATTGACACAATATAAACAGGCTGTGCATTCCGCTAAAAACTATAAACTGTTGTTAGTGATTCTAATGTCACAACTCGATCGAAATCATATTCCCTACCTCGTTATTCATGACTCCAGTATGATGCAATGCTATGATGAAGGGAAAATTTTAAAATATTTAAGTGATAATTTTTGCACCGCAACGCTATCTTCAACAGCTGAATATTTCAATTTTCATCCGGCCTATTTTTCAACATTATTTAAAAAGCTTTTCCACCAGTCCTTTTCGAAAAAACTTCTCTCACTTAAACTTGAGCATGCTAAACGGTTATTAATAACCACTAATTTAACAACAACTGAAATCATGCATTGTGTTGGCTTTAATGATAAAAGTTATTTCTTTAAATCCTTTAAAACTTACTATCAAATCACGCCTTTACAGTATCGAAAAACGTATTCTTCTTTATATCAAAACAAAAAAAATCCTACTGAGTAGGATTTTTTTTATTCATCAAAATAATTAAGATACTTATAACCACTAAAGCAACTTATCGTTTTAATGCCTGTAACACATTAGCGTAATTCGGTTCTTCTGTGACTTCTTCACAGTACTCTACATAAGTAATCGTATCAGTTTCATCTACAACAAAAACAGCACGAGTTAACAGTCCTAATTCTTTAATATACGTTCCAAACTTCATACCAAAGTCATGTTTTTTATAATCAGATAAAACTTGTATGTTATCAATTCCAGCCGCTCCACACCATCTAGCTTGTGCAAAGGGAAGATCCATTGAAATGACATAAACACTTACATTATCAAGCGCTGCTGCTTCTTGATTAAACCGACGAACCTCTGTATCACAAACGGGTGTATCAATGGATGGAACACTAACATAAACCTTCTTACCTGTAAAATTTTTAGATTCAACCGCATTTAATTCTTGATCAGTCACAACAAATTTCGGAGAAGGGTGTCCTACTTTAACATGAGTTCCTTCAAGTGTCACATAATTTCCTTTAAATTTAACATTCATACAACTACTCCTTTATTTAAACTTATCTATCTTAATATGGCTAAAAAAACTGTTTTTAATGTTACCTTTTTTTATTCTTTGTATATTTTATTAAGAGATACGTTAGGACAATGTCCTGTAGGAGGCGATCTATCATGGTGACTTCACATCATCCTTCATCATTTGCTAAAGGATTAAACTTTTATAAGCTTTTTTGGCTTTTTTTTGTCGCATCCTTCTTAGGAGTCGTCATTGAAACGATATGGTGTATGATAACCCGTGGTGTTATTGAGAGTCGAACTGGCTTAATTCTTGGGCCTTTTAATCTAGTTTACGGATTAGGTGCTTTATGCATGACCGCTGGCCTCTATCCTTTAAGAGAAAAACCAGACCGAATCATCTTAGCAGGAGGATTTGTGATTGGAAGTATTTTTGAATATATTTGTAGCTATTTTCAAGAGCAATGTTTTGGGACTATATCTTGGGACTATAGTAATTTTTGGTTCAATTTAAATGGTCGAGTTAATTTACTTTACTCATTATTTTGGGGATTATTAGCCATTGCTTGGATTCGATATATTTTCCCGAAAGCTTCTATCTTAATCGAAAAAATCCCAAATCATATTGGTATTCCATTAACTTGGATATTGGTTTTCTTTATGGTGTTCAATACATCGGCATCTGCTATGGCTCTTTACCGTCAATCTGAAAGAAGATTAGAAATACCTCCAAGCAATAGAATTGAAGCATTTTTTGATGATTATTATCCTGACGAAGTCATGGAAAAAATTTATCCTAATATGGTTTATATTGAATAAAAAAATGCTCTATAAAAGAGCATTTTTTTATTAGATACGTCAGACTAAGACCTATTTAACAGTCAAAATAATTTTGGAAATTAGACATTTGATCATCTCCATCTGATTCTATTTCATGTTTTTTATGATGTGCACGTGATAAAACTTTCAAGACAATAAATAAAAGAAAACAGCAAAGTAAAATAGAATATTTTGAAACGAGATGAACTAGAAATGTCCCGCAAAATGCACCTATACAAAATGATCCGATAATCGCATAGTATCGCCCACTAATTCGACCGGATTCCTTATCCTTCGTGGATAAATACTGAAATAAATGGCGTGTAGCCGAACGAAGATTTCCGGTACAGGTCATTGTCACATAAGATTGTCCAACTAAGTTTTTAAAGGTGCATCCCTGCATAGCAGAAATAAATGAAATTGAAACATTAATGATACTTGATGGAAATAAATCAGCAGTAAAGGCAATGATTGCTAGTAATATGATTTCAATGGTTAACATGCGCATACGCCAAATCCCTGGACCGATTGCCTTATAGTGTTTTCGAATCGCTTCGGTAACTAAAATTCCAATAAAATATGATAAAATCGGTGCTAGATAATATAAGGCATCTAACCAAAGTCCTTCTGCTAAAATTATACATAAAAGGACTATATTTCCAGTCTGGGCATTCGCAAATACATGCCCCTCCAAAAGATAGGTATAAGCATCTAAAAATCCCCCAACAACAGCTAGCATCATGCCTACTTTTAATGTTTGATGAATAGGGATATACACTTTTTCTTCCATCGCCCTCCCCTCCTTTTATTAGATAAATCCAAATATTTTTAAATGAGTCTTAGCAGTTCAATCTTGTTGATGAAGATCATAATTGTCCTCAACCTAAAAGTTTTTATACAGATAAATTCTTTCTAGACTCATCTATATATTCTTGTTTTATCATATGCTGAAGTAAGAGACTAAAAGCATTATAAATCGCTAGAAAAATAAAAAAAGGAGCTATCTTTTTTCAAGATAACTCCTAAAAATAACAATATCCAAACTCAATTTTTTAAATAAATCCAAACATTTTTTATCAACTTATTCCATATAGACCCGTCGTTGGATCTTGAAATAGTGGGATATGAATCGGATTAAAAGTGAACCAAATAAAAAGTATCACAATGACTGCAATCAAAAACAAAGCAATCATTTCATGAATTCCTTTTCCATATTTATAATTTCGATATCCAACGTACTGTCCAACTAGAAAAGCTAAAAAGACGATAAAGATATCAATTGCCATATTTTCAATACCAAAGGCACCAGTATAAAAGTAATACATAACCGGAACAGCAAGTATTGCAACGACTAAAGAGATAAATTGGCTCGTAAACCATTTCGCAGCATCAATTCGATACGTATGACGTTTTACAAAATAATAAATGGTCCACCACAAAATAGTCGGCCATAAAATAACCTTACAATGCTCCCATGTACTTTCATTCACTGGTGAGAAGATTCCCGCTACCATATTTTGTCCTGTTAAATCATAGATAAAATGAAATCCAACTGCTAAAACAAATAGCCCGATAATCCCTTTTAAAATCCATTTTTGAGGGGGGACAGTATCAAAGTATGACATGAAATCACGACTCCTTTAAACAAGGTATTTTTGAGTAATTTCTTTTAATTGTTCTTCATTTTGCTTAATATAACTTTCAAAGTCTAGTCCTGACTCTTCAACTAAAAGAGCTAGTTCATATAAAAATTCTGGAATACGTGTTTTTTGAATTTCACCAAAGACTTCACCAAGACGAGTTTTTCCTACTTCATATTTACCACCAATCCATAATGTGAAGCATTCTTCTACAGTAGCACCAACCTTTTTCTTTTTACCCGTAAATCCGATTCCACTAATTTGATGTACTCCACAAGAATTTCCACACCCTGAAAAATGAACAGCGGGAAGTAATTCTGTTTTACATTGTTTTTCCTTAAAATATTCCATTGTCTGTTTTAATACACCTTGACTATTACATAATCCAATTTGACAAGTTGGAATTCCGATACAAGCAACACTATGCTCAAACGGAGTGTCTCCTCCCATCGATTCAGTTAATTCTAACAATCCTTTTGCTTCTTTACCCGTTAAGTTTCTAAAATAAACACCTTCGGTCATAGCCAAACGAATGTCTACCCCTTCAATATTAGCTAAATAATCTAAGATTTTTTTCAAATCTGCTACTTCGAATTGTCCACCAATCGGGTGAAGATAAACACTATATAACCCTTCTTGTTTTTGTGCAAAAAGGCGTTTTGATTCTACGTCACACTCACAACCAATTTTATGAATTTCTTGTGGTGTAATATTTAATTCTAAACCACCTTTATTTTTTGCCTCATCTAAATGCTTTTGATAAGCTTCAATAAAAGCTTCTTCACCCATTCGTTCTACGATATATCGAACACGGGCCTTATTACGATTTTCATAATCACCTTCAGCTTTAAATAAATTAACCATTGCTTCTAAATGATAAAGAACATCATTTGGATTAATTAACGTTGGATATTTAACTGCTAGTCTAGGATTTTGTCCAAGACCCCCACCTAAATAAACTTCAAAATAATGCTGACCTTCCTGAGTTACCGCTAAGAAACCTAAATCTTGTACGGTACAATGTCCCTCATCCGCATTACTGCTTGAAAAAGAGACTTTTAATTTACGAGGTAAATGATACGTATAAATTTGTTTTAAGAAGTAATCACCTGCGGCCCATGCATACGGTGTCACATCAAAAGCCTCAAGTGGATTTACACCAGAGAGTGGAGAAATAGCAACATTTCGTGGAAAGTTTCCACCAGCACCTCGTGTGTAAATATCATGGTCAAGTGCTTCTTCCATTAAATCACATACTTCATCAATTGATAAACCATGCAGTTGAATGGCTTGACGTGTTGTTAAATGAATTCGTTCCATATGATATTTTGTAGCCAGATTATAAACTGTATTCAACTGATCAAATGTTAACATCCCAGAAGGAATACGAAGTCGAATCATGAATTCTTTTCCACCTTTATGGGCATAGACCCCAAATCCTCCTGAGACATGTTTAAATTGCATCATATTTAGTTCACCATTAACAAATTGATGCCCCTTCTCACGAAAAACCTTCATTTCGTTACGAAGCACCTCTTTTAACTGACTCATTCTACTACCACCTTATTTTTTTATAATCTACTTTTAATTTGTCTCAATAGAGGAATTTTATTCCTAGCACGTTGAGAAAAAAGCACCTTATCAGGTGCTAGACAGGTAAATCTCTTTTCGTAAATAGATATCCCCCTAATGCATATAGAGCCAGTGCAATCATCAACAAGATGCACATAAAACCATATGCACTTTTTTCACCTGATGCTATTTGACTAGAAGGGTATAAACTAAAAATCGTAAAATATTTAAAGATTTCTAACTTTTCTCCAACATTAGATAACATCTGGATTAAGAAAAATAAAATAGGCACACCGGCTCCTATTGAATAGGATAATTTAATTTCATTGCTGATGCAAGAGGCAAAAAAACAAATTCCGCTAATAGCTAAATGTAGGACGTATAAACCAATATTCATCCTAAAAAGAATCATCATATCTAACTCTCCTGGGAACATCAACTGTGCAAAACCTATCTCACCAAGTGTTATTAACATAATTAAAGCACCTAGACTTGTCCACATCACAGTTGCTTGAGTTAAGATAATTTTTCCTCTCGTGAGAGGAGAGGCTAATAAATAAGCCATTGATCCTTGATCAACATAACGCGCAACCAAACGATTGGCCAAAATGATTTCAAAAATCATGGGGAAAACGAGAAACAAAAATCCATAAAGGTACGAAGCTAGAAATTCAATTAACGTTGTTCCAGGATTCGTCATTCCAAAGGCACTCATTAACTCTGGCATTACCTGTGTAAATTGTTCTAGCACTTCTCCAAGTTTTGGATCAAACATTCCTGTAATAATCCCTGTATACATCATTAAGACAGCAAAAATAATAAGAAAAACTTTGTAGCTAGCTTTAAGTTCTCGTTTAAACAAGGTCAAATTTATCACGTTCTATCCCCTCCCATAAAAATGTAAAAACAATTCTTCTAGTGTTGGTGTTGTTGTATCTAAGTCCATAATTTTATACTCTGAGATGAGTTTTAAAAATGGAGGTAGCGTCCCCTGATAATGAACCTTAACTTTTATAGGCGAGATAAGCTTTGCATCTGTCACGTCAGTTGTGAATCTGCTAGCCTCTTCTTCTGTTGCAAATGTTAAGACATAGGATTTATGCTTTGATGCCTTAATTGAATTCACATCCTCAACCGCAATCAGATGTCCATCTTTAATCATTGCCGTTCGATCACATGTTCTTTCTATTTCTTCAAAAATATGTGATGACATAAAAATTGTTTTCCCTCTTTCTTTCTCTGACAAAATAAGTTCAATAAAACGATTTTGCATAAGAGGGTCTAGACCACTCGTCGGTTCATCTAAAATTAAAATTTCTGGATCATGCATAAAAGCACAAACAATCCCAACTTTTTGTTTCATTCCTTTAGACATCTTTTTAATTTTTCCACTCGCATTAAGCTCAAACATTTCCATTAATTCATAGGCTCGGCTTAAATCTTTCATTCCCCGTACACTAGCCGCAAATTTAATAAAGGCGATTCCTGTCATATCATCCATAAAAGCAATTTCCCCCGGAAGGTATCCCAACTTTTTTTGAATACGTGATCGATCTTCCATACAGTCTAATCCATTAATTTTACAACTCCCTGAATTACCATGAATAAAACCCATTAAGTGACGAATAGTCGTCGATTTACCAGCTCCATTTGGTCCTAAAAAACCAAAGACCTCACCCTTAGATACTGATAATGACACATTGAAGATCCCACGTCCTCCCCCGTAATCTTTCGTTAATTGATTAATTTCAATGACACTCATGTTCTTCCCCTCCTGATAAAAATCACCTTCTTAATTGCCTTTTATTCCTAAGGAGATTATATCCTCCTTAAATAGACTGGTCAACCTTATCACAGTCATTTAGACTCTATCTTCTCACTTTTAAAAAAATTATTAATCATCAAAAAATCAGCCAAATTGTCTTTGATTAAGATTACTAACACAAGACTTAAAACACCACTACAAATCCAGACTGCATAAATACTTAAATAACTAATCAAAGTTGAACCCATAATAGCACCAAAACAAAAAGAACCAATAATAATGATATAACTCAAACATTTTATTTTAGATTCTTGATGATGGTGCAAACAGTAAGCTGTCAAATTTTCCGCTGCCGAACGAAGATTCCCCGTACAAACCGTTGTCGCATAAGCAAAACCATGAAGTTTCTTAAAACTACTAATTTGCATCGCACAAATAAAAGATACCATTGAATTAACAATGATTGGAGGATAACTTAACGGATATAAGCCAACGCCAAATAACAGAATAATCTCAATCACTAAAACATATTCATGCCAATAATCATGCTTCTTTACAATTTCTGTTACAACTGCTCCCATAAAAAAAGCAATAATTGGGACAAGATAATAAAGAGCTTGAACAAAATGTCCCTGAGAAATTTGTAAGGTCAATAAAACCATGTTCCCTGTCTGAGCATTAGCAAAAACGCCCCCTCTTAATAAATAAGTATACACATCCAAAAAACCTCCAACAAAAGCTAATAAAATTCCAACTCGCATTGTTTCATGCATTTTTACTTCCTGATTCATAAATCCCCCTCCTACCTATATACAAACAGAAATGTATTTCACTATTATAAATGAGTCTCAATATTGAAGTCTTTTTGATCCTTAGGCGTCACTATAGTCCAGTTAAAAGTTTTTCAAGTGTGAAAAACTTTTAACTGGACTTATATATATAAGTTATGAGACAATATACATCAATTTTCTCAGAACACGTTTTCAATAACAAAAAAGAGGATGACTTTTAACAAAGTCTCCTCTTTTTATTCTTATTCTTCTATCTTTTCAAATCGTTTAAACCTTTGGCCATCCTTTGTAACAGTCTCAGTCCACATGGGGCCCCCTGCCTTTGCGAATAGCAAAGGTATCCTCAATTACTGGGGTTATTCTTCTATCTTTTCAAATCGTTTAAACGTTTGACCATCCCTTGTAATAGTCTCAGTCCACATACTAGCCGGACGTACCCAAGTACCAAATTCACCATATAAGGCTTTATACACAACCATTTCTTCAAGAGTTTCTGAATGTTTAGCAATAGCTAATACTTCATACTCCTGCCCTTTAAAATGTCTATACTTTCCTAATTGAATTGTCTGTGACATCTCTATGCCTCCTAATACATTTATATTTCTAATAATTTTTCAGCAAACTTATTCATAAACCATCGAATACCTGACCCTACAACTACTTATAAACGAGAAACTCCCCTAGTCGTAAAGAATTTTTAAAAACTACATTCATTTTTCTTTAATATCATTTCAGGCCTTCATTTTTTATTGCCCCTCTATTGTGGATACATAGCTTCTCTAGGATGGGGCTATGAAGCCCTAGCTATTGAGATTGCTAAGAGCTAACGCTTCTTAGTCTAGGGGATTCACTTTTGTAAATCTAGTAATTCATCTACGCGTTCGATCATATATCGCTGCGCATCTTCTAACCCTTTATTATAAAAATGTGGCCCCATTGTATCAATCAAAAAATCGAGCATTAATTCTGCCGATAAGTGTCCTAACTCCTCATCACGTTCTTTTAAAAAATAGGTTTGAAGCTTTGAAATCATTTCCTCTTTTTGTTTCTTACTTATACAGTCCTTCATAAAAAAACCTCCCTTATCACACTCTAACCAATAGTATATACCCAATCAACCTTATCCTTTTAAATCATTTCATCTTAAATCTTCAACTTTCTTATTCTATTTATATCATAAAGTATTCATCAATTACCAGTTCTACTTTTGACAGGGCCTTTGCTCCCCTCTAAAGCTCAAGTTTATAAAGAAGGTAAAAATCATAAAGAATTCGCCGATAATCGGTATAAAAGTCACGATAACTGACAACTATCAATTAGCATAAGAATACACTATCATTAACAAAGGAGGGTCAGTACAATGAAAAAAGCCTATACTTTTATTTTAATTGGAATGGTCTTCATTTATCTTAATCTACCATTGGTTGGATGGCTTGTTAACATAGCAGGTTACTTATTAATCGTGACTGGAACCCATCTCTTGACTCAACATAAACAAAATAAAGGTCTTGAACTGTCTAAATATCTCTGTATCGGACTAGCCTGCTTTGAACTGTTACAACAAGGATTTTATAATTTAATTGGAAACAACTCTACATACGCTTATATACTGATTATCGCTCTACTACTCATTCAATTTTTTATCTTCTACCTGATTATAAAAGCAGCAGCTGATGAAACTGAATCGCTCGATATTCAAACATACCAACAAGTTTACTTAATCATAGCAATCGTTGGGCTTATCTTATATATTCTCACTTGTTTCTTCTCAGGATTTTTTGCCTTACTCATGGGATTACAAGTCATTGAATTTTGTTTTCTCTGTTATGTCTTTCAATATTTCCGAACACACATCAAATAAAAAATCAACCAGTAACTGGTTGATTTTTTATATCTAGTTATAAATTGCTTTAATTGGTTCTAAATTTGCAGCTTTACGGGCTGGAACAATTCCAAATATAATTCCGATAATAATCGAAGTTGAAGAAGCCCCAACAAAGGCAGATAGTGATAAAATTGGAGTAAATGGTAAGAATAATCCAACGATCTGAGATAATACAAAACCAGTTAAAATCCCGATAATCCCACCGATTAATGTCACAAACATTGCTTCAAATAGAAATTGTAACAGAATAGAATTTGGAGTTGCTCCAATGGCACGACGAATTCCAATTTCTCGTCTACGTTCTGTTACCGAAACGTACATGATATTCATGACACCAATTCCACCTACAAGTAATGAAATCGCCGAAATAAAAGCAATAAACAGGGTAATCGCTGAAATCATCTCATTCATTTCTTTAACCATATCACCTGGATTCCAAGATTCATAGCTTCCATTAATTCCTTCATGCGCTTCTTCAAGTGACTTAATAACCTCACTGATTACGGCATCGTAGTCAAAACCATTTTCGATATAGATATAGGCACTTCTAGGCGCAAACTCTGTCTCATCCACTAAAGTAACAGGGGTTCGATCAAGTGAAGCCTGTTGAACTAAATCATAACTCCAATCAAAGATACTAGCTGGTTTAGCTTGTACCCCGATAATCTCATACATAGTTGAATTTATATCGATAGCGACTCCAATAGCCTCTTCTGGACTGCTAAATAAACTTAATGCATTTTGATAAGTAATGACGATAACATCATTTAAAACATCACTACTCTCAAAATATCTTCCTGCCGCAAGTTCTGGCTCTGGATAATTTTCATATGCTTCGGCAAAAATCGATGTACTTTGTCCAAAGATACTAGCCGATCCTGATAGGTAAGTAGGAGAACTATCTGAAGAAGATTCTCCATAAAAATCTTTATTAATTTCAGCTTTGCTAACACCTTTAATTTCTTCAATCATAAGGATATCATCATCTGTGATTGGCTTTATCGTTGCCAAATCGTCATAATTATTCGGATAAAAACTGACTTCAATTTTATTTCCCCCAAGTTCAGATGTCGTCTCAGCAAAGTAGGCCTTTACCCCATCACCAATTGCTAAAATAACAACAACAGAACTAATCCCAATAATAATTCCAATCATCGTCAAGAATACGCGGACTTTATTCGCCTTAATATTAATCAAAGCTCCTTGAATAATATTAATTAAATTCATGACATCACCTCTTCATTGAATACCCCATCACGCAGGTAAATGACTTTAGAGGCATACTTCACTAAATCAGGGTCATGTGTCACCATGACGATTGTTTTTCCTGCTTGATTTAAATTATATAAAATGTTCATAATTTCATTACTTGTATTTGTATCTAAAGCCCCTGTTGGTTCATCTGCAAAAATTAGTTGTGGTTCATTAATTAGGGCACGAGCAATCGAAATACGTTGTTGCTGTCCCCCCGATAATTCATGTGGATACTGATTTATTTTTTCTAAAAGACCAACCATTTGAAGTTGATGTTTTACTCTTTCAAGTCGCTCTTTTTTTCCAAGTCTGTTGTCATACTGAAGCGGTAATTCGATATTTTGTCCAATTGTTAACGTTCCAATTAAATGAAACTGTTGAAAGATAAATCCAATATTTCGATTTCTAAAATGAGATCGTTCAACTTCAGTTAAATGCGTGACATCTTTACCATCAAAGATATACTCACCTTCCTCAAATCGATCTAAAAGACCAAGGACATTTAATAACGTCGATTTCCCACCTCCTGATTTCCCCATAATGACAACAAAATCACCTGTTTCAATGTTCAAATTCACTGACTTTAAAACATGTAGCTTATCTTTTCCCACATCATAATACTTTTGAATATTTCTTAATTCAATTAAATTACTCACTAGTTTCACCTTCACTTGGGTTGATTAAAATCTCATCCTTCTCTTTTAATCCAGATTTAACTTTTGTATAACCTTGTTCTTCTCCTGCAACCTCAATCTTTTGTTTGGCAAACTCTCCCCCATTTTCTACATAAACATAATGACTATCACCCTCAACTACAATCGCCTCGGTTGGAATACTAATTAATTGATCGGCTAATTTGATAGAAACTTGAGCTTGATACCCATTCACGAGTTCAGATTGATCATCTAAACTAACTTTTACAAGATACGTCGATGATGTTGAAGTACCTGAAGTATTTGTCGCTTGAAGTGGATCTTCATCAATAAAGGTAATTTTGCCACTCACCGTTTTATTCGTCGCAATTAATAAGGTCTCAGCTTCCATTCCAACACTGATCTTCGCATAATCCTTTTCTCCAACTGATGCTGTGACATAAAAATCAGGGCTCTTTAACTTTAAAATAACTGGATTTTCTGAACTTGAATCTTCAACAAGTGAAATAACACCACTAAATGGAGCAACTTCTTTGATATATTCTTTTTCTTCAAGTTTTGTTTTTTCTTTAACTAGCGTGTTAATTTGCTCCTCTAAACTATTAAATGTTTCTTGATCTTCATCACTTAGCTGACTTCTTAAATCACTAATCTGTGTATCAAATTCTGCTACCTGTCCGGGTAAATTATATTCTAATTCATTCTTTTGAACATAGCAGCTTTCAATTTGAGCGTCAAGGTCTGCCACTAATGCGGCATCATTCTCATCATCTGGGTTTAACTCATTTTTTTGTTTTACTAATTCATCAAGTTTCTTTAAAATCTGATTCACTTGAGATTTAGTTTCTTGTTGTAATTTTGACTTTTGGTCCTCAATCGATTTAATTTGTTTATTCACCGACTTTGCTGCAGGTGTCCCTTCACTCGATAATTTTGCTTTCTTAGCATTCAATGTCGCAATCTGTTCATTTAAATCATTAATTTGACTCGTGATTTCAGCATTATGATAAGTGATTAACACATCACCAACTTGAACTGAATCTCCATGACTCACATTAATCGTCATTTCTTCACCTTTCGTCACATCCTTTGTGAACGTCGTATATTGTGATGGAATCACACTTCCTGATAAAATAACTTTCTTTTGATTTGGAACAACATATGTATTTTGAAATTGCATTTGCGGTTCCACTTCTGGTTGTGAATTAAATTTCATAACGCCTACTATTAGCATGAGTGTAAGAAGACTAGCTCCCACCCCAATAACGATTTTTTTCTTCTTCAACATCATAACCTCCACTTTATTCTCTAATTAACTTCGAAAGTAATTCTTACTTTTTTTGTACCTTTATCTTAACAAAATAATCTTAAGATATTACCTAAGAAGTTCTTAAGATTATTGTATTTTCTACAAAAAAATCCTCTAGTCGCAATGCCACCTATCATTGCTTAACTAGAGGATTTTAACTTATTCCATCATTGAAAGTAATTCTTCAATCTTTTCGACAACACCATTCTCATCATTACTTTTCGCCATGAATCTTGAAACTTGTTTTAACTGTTCGTGAGCATTTGCCATCGCAAAACTATGGTAAACACTTTGCATCATCTCTAAATCATTCAAGTAATCCCCAAAGGCGGCCGTTTGTTCATGCTCTAACTTAAATAATTTTTTAACGTGTTCAATCGCATATCCTTTATTAGCACCTTTAGCAGTAATATCTAACCAGATTTCGCCCGATACCGACACCTGTTGGGTTTCATAATAATCTTTATAATATGGATACGCATTTTTTTCTGAGCCTGAGAAGTCGCAAATCGTTACTTTTAAAATATCATCGTCCACTTCATCAAAACTCTTCACGACTTGACGACTTTCATAATATTTTTGAACTTGTTCCACAAATCTTTCATCTGTATTCTCAATATAGGCTGCCTTTTTTCCGCAGACAATAATATAAGCATTATCAATTTGACGTCCCACTTCAATTAATTCTTTGGCGACTTGTTTGTCTAAAGCGTTAATTAATACCTCTTCACCTTTATACATCACAAACGTTCCATTCTCTGCGATAAACATTAAATCATCCTTTAATTCTTCAAAACGTTTGGCTAGGTTATAGTATTGGCGTCCACTTGCAATCGCAAAAATAATATCTTTTTCCTTTAACTTTTTAAATGTTTCATAAAATGATGGGTGAATTTCATTTTGACTATTTAATAAAGTCCCATCCATATCAGTCGCAATAAATTTAATCATAATCCCTCTCCTATTCACAGCTAATGTTAAGACCTGTTTGTTCTAACTTTTCTTTAATACGCCCTTCTAACTTAGCATCCGTCATGAGATGCGTAATATCTTGTAACGTGGCAAATTGATAAGATCCATCACGGTTAAACTTTTCATTTTCTATTAGGACGAAAACTTCCTTAGATGATTTAATAATGGTTTTCTTCGTTATCGATTCTTCCGCATTAAAATTGCTAATAAAGTTCTCATCCACATTAATTCCACCAACACCGATAAAGCTTTTATCGAATTTACACATCGCAATTTGCTCATTGGCAAGAGCCCCAATCATCCCACCAAGTGTCGCATTATATTGACCACCAACCATAATAACTTCAACAAATATGTTAGCTGAAAATAAAGGGGGGATTTCAATCATATTTGTCACAATCGTTAAACGTTTATTTAATTTAGATAATTGTTTAGCGAGAGCAAAGTTTGTACTTGAAATATCTAAAAAAATAACTTCTCCTTCATTAATAAATGGAATCGCACGTTTAGCAATTAGCTCTTTTTTATCTAAATCATGATGCATTCGAGTATTAACTCCCTGATCGTGAACGAGTGGACGGATGCTAATAGCACCTCCGTATGTTCGCTTTAAACGCCCCTGTTTTTCAAGCATTTGCAAATCTTTTCGAATCATGCTTTCTGAAACCTTAAATTGTTCACTTAAATCTCGAACTAAAACTTTTCCCTCAATCAATAATAGTTCCTCAATTTTATCTAATCGCTCTTGTAAAAACACTATCTCACCCGCTTTCATTCCCATTTCATATCATTTATTATCGATTATTATTATAAAATATCTTATCTGTTGATACAAGTCCTAATATTGAAAATAAATTTAATAATATCAACCTATTTATTTAGTAATATTACGAATTTATTTTAGTAGATAAACTTAGCTATATATGGTAAATTAAAGATGATAGCGTTTTTAAAATGTAAGAGGGGGAAATCAAGTGTACTTACTAAATAAGAGTAAAAAAGTAATGCTAGCTGCAATCTGTAGTACATCTATTTTTGGTATAACAGCCTTAGCAGAAAATGATTTAGTTAGCAATTCAAGCTTCAATGATGCTTTGAACAACTGGCAAATCGAGGGGGATTCTACGGCTGCTAGTATTAGCAACGCATGGGGATACAACGACTCATCAAGTCTAAATTATTTCTCAAATCAGGATTATGAAGTTCGCACCGAACAAACAATCACTGGACTTGAAAATGGATTTTATCGTTTAGAACTTTATTCTTCAAGTAGTGGTGGTCAAGAAGAACACTATGTTTACGCCAATAATGGTGCACGAACAAGCATTCCTGTCTCTGATGACTTTATTAAAGTTATATTAGATTTTGAAGTTTTAAATAATGAAGCAACCATTGGAATTTACTCAAATGGTCTACCAGGCACTTGGTCAAACTATGATGAGGTATCCCTACAGAAAAAGGATACTGAGTATCGCATGTTAAAAGGCGGAGACCTGACAATGGTTAACTTTATTGAAGATCTCGGAGGAGAATACTTTGATGAAGATGGAAATGCACGGGATGTTTTTCATATTTTAGCTGAGAATGGATTTAACTTCGCCAGGCTCCGTACTCATAATAATGTCGGACGTGATTTTTTATCACAATCAAGTCCTAGATACTATCTACCAGATGGGTATCAAAATACTGAAGATTTATTAAAAAGTGCAAAGCGTGCAAAAGACGTTGGTATGGCAATTGAAGTGACATTAAATTACAGTGACTGGTGGCCAAATGCTGCAAATCAAGAAATTCCTGCCGATTGGCGTGAAGCGATTGAAGGAATGTCAGATAAAGAAGCGGTTGATAAATTAGAGACGTTAGTTTATGACTATACAAAAGAAGTGATGCAAGCGTTAGCGGATCAAGGGACGACGCCTGAATATATTTCACTTGGAAATGAGATGCAATATGGAATTTTATATCCGTATGGGAATGTTGTGAATTTTCAAAATCTAGCGCGCTTTCTAAATGCCGGCTATAAAGCTGTTAAAGAAGTCTCGACAAATACACAAGTCATTCTCCACTTAGACGAGGCAGGAGATGACGATCGCTATTTTTATTTCTTTGATGAGTGTGAAAAATATGGGGTGAACTATGATATTATTGGTTCATCATACTACCCATTTTGGTCAGAGGTAACGGTTGAAGATGTGATGCCTTGGTTTGAGATGCTCGGTGAAAAGTATCAAAAGAAAATTGTGATTATGGAGACAGGATATAAATGGTACCCTGTTACGGCCGATAAAAAACCAGGACAATTAATTACAAATGGACCTGAAAGTCATGATGCCTCACCACAAGGACAAAAAGAATTTTTAGATGAATTATTTAATGGAATTCGAAACATTGAAAATAACTGGGTGATTGGAGATTTATACTGGGACCCAGTGATGATTAATCATGAGGGTGTTGGCTGGGCAATGATTCGCGGTGCCGCAGAAGATGGAAGCCAGGACATGGCTTTAAACAACGTTGTTTCAAACACGACTTTATTTGATTTTGAAGGAAAAGCACTGCCTGCTCTAAAATCATTTAAGGATACATCTGAAGGAAGTACAGAAGGGATGATTTCAGGTATTGTCTATGATGAAGAAGGTAATATTTTAACGGATGCGACCGTTATCCTAACCGTTGGAAAAGAGAAAGTCACTCGCTCAACTGACAAGTATGGACGCTTCTTCTTAACAAATGTAGAATCTTCAAAAACTTCAGAAGTAAAAGTAAGTAAATCTGGATTCAAGTCCGTCATTACAGCAGTTGATGTCCTCCCAAGTGAAACAACAACGATTGAGTTATCGCTTGAAGCATCGTCAGGAATTATTCCAATTGTGATTGGCGGTATCGTTTTAGTTCTTGCTATTTTAGGGACGATTTTCGTTCAATTAAAAAAGAAAAAATAACTAATTCTTCAAAAAAATGAAACCCACCAAATTTTAAGTTTGGTGGGTTTCATTTTTTTGAATTGACGGAAGATTTATCAAAATGCTTGTCCCTATTCCAACTTCGCTTTGAATTTTAATTCCAAAGTCATCCCCATATAACAATTTAATTCTTTCATCGACATTATTGATTCCAATACCAGTAAAATGATATTTTTTTCGTCCCATCACTGTATCTGAGCATTCCATCCCAATTCCATTATCAATAATTTCAATATTCAATACTCCATTATACTGATTAATATATACCGTTATTGTCCCACTGTCTAAACCAGCAAAGCCATGGAAAAAGGAATTTTCAATAAACGGCTGAATAATTAATTTAGGAATCATAAATTCTTTACAGTCCTCTGAAATTTGGTAATTAACCTTAATGCCATCCCCATATCGAACTTGATTAATATAAACAAAATACCCTAAATTTTTGATTTCATCGCGAACCGTTGTCATCTCATCAGCTGTTCCAATCACATTTTGTAAGATAGAAATGAGTGAATGAATGGTTTCATCAACCTCGTCGATTCGTTGCTGCTTCGCTAAATATTTAATTGAACTCAATGTATTATATAAAAAATGAGGATTAATTTGCATTTGCAATGCGGTTAATTCAGCTTTACGACGCTGTTCTTGCTCTGAGATGAGATTCGTTACATGTTTATTAATATTATCTAACATCGTATTATATGCTTCTGTAATGAGCTGAATTTCCTCACTTCCTTTATTATCTAAAATATAGCTCTTAAAATCATGTGTTTCAGTAAAAGTCATGTGTTTAGCTAAATGTCGCAACGGATTCGTAATATATCTAGAAAAAATAAAAACAAAAATTCCAGTCAAAATTAATGTTATAAAAATAATTAAAATAATATAATCTCTCAAATATTCTAATGATGAAAATACAATTTCAGGATATATTTCTCCAATTAAATAAGCATCATAAAATGGAAGATACAAACCAATGATTGTCTTATCTACGGTTTTCAATACCTTAATAGGACTTGTTTCAGTTTCATCGATCTCATCTATGGTTTCAAATAGCTCTAATTTATTCAAATATAATTGCGACTTATCACTGCTCGAGAGAACAACTCCACCTTGTGTAATTAAAGAAATTGTCATTCCATCTGTTACATAATCTTCATAGGTTGATGCCACATATGCTTCATCAACAATAACAACTATATAACCTATCAACTGATCTTTTGGATTATACAATGGTTTGGTAACCATTATATTATTCAAATATGGGGATGACTCTTCAAATAACCCCTTTTGCGAATGATAAACTATCTGATTAATAACTTTTCCGTCTTTCATTAGATATTTTTCAAAAAAATGATTAGGAATCGTATCCCATTTTGATGGATTGCTCGTATAATAACGCCCCTCGTTACCCAATGCACTCGACACAATATAATAAGATGATTCTGGTGTTATATACTCCTCGTAATCATCTCTAAAATGTCCTATATCCGTCACTAAATTAAATGACTCTAACGTAGATGGTTCGGATGCTAAGATATAATTTTTAAATTCATTACTACTTGAAATTTTACTAATTGCTATCGCAATCTTTGAGTTATAATCTAATAAACCTTTTTGAGCTTGTGTAAAATTCCGCTTAGCGATACTAATGACTTCATCTAACAAGACATGTTTTGAAATAAATAAACAACTAAACCCAATTGTAATTAGAGATACAAAAATAGCAGGTAGCATAATACATAGAATTCTTAAAAAAATCGTGTTATGCTTTTTCATTTTTTAAACAAACCTAATTCTTTTCTACGATACATCGATGGGGTCATGCCGACATGCTTTTTAAATACCTTTGAAAAGTAATTATGATCTGAAAATCCAACAATTTTACTAATTTCTGCAATCGTATCTTGGCTATCTCTTAAAAGTTTCTGAGCTTTCTCAATTTTAATTCGGTTAATATAAGTCGTTAGATTTTCACTTGTTTGATTTTTAAAATAGGTGGATAAATAATAATAATTGATATGTAATTTATCTGCAATATCAGATAAGGTAATATCCTCGTTGTAATGTTCTTCGACATACTGGATAACTTTTTCTAAAATAATAGAATTTTTTCTTTCAATTTGCTGATTCATCAGGTCTGATATTTCATTTAATAAAACATTAATTTTATTTAGGATGTTATTAACATCGTGACATTGATCAATTTCTTTAAATAATTTAATTTTTCCCCTATTAATGTGACTAACATCAAACCCTAATGTACTGCTTGTGTTGATAATATTATAAATAATATTTTGAACTAATCGTTTAAAATCATATTCATCGTATAATCTTCTAAATTTAATATTCTCAAAATAATATTCAATATATTTCTTCGCCTCATCCATATGAACTCCTTTAATTAATTTGATGAGTTGTGACATATCAAATTCAAATTCTCCCTGAATACCATCGTTAATTTTAACCGTTTTTTCAAAAACAACAGATTCATTCCAAAAATAAAATAATCGTCCTATTTTACTAGTCAGTTGTTCATTTATTTTTTCTAATTCCTGAACTGTTTTAAACGTTGAACTCACAATAAATTTAATTGAATTTAACTCCTTGTTAAGGGCATCATTTAATATGCTAAGTGAAGCATAAAGATCATCTTCTACAGTGGGTGAGATATTAACTAATAGATAGTATTCACGATCACTACAAACCTCAATATACTGATACCTATTTAAATGAGCCTCCACTATCTTCGATAACTTATCTTTAACATTTTCTTTTTCTTGCTGTGGGATATTTTGTAGTGAACTCTTTATCAATATAAAGATAGATTGATCCATATAACTTGATAACTCTTCAAGATCCCCATGCGAGTTGTTTTTATCAATCAAAATAGATTTCAACAATTGTGATGGATTAAATGGAAGTCGTTGGGAAAGATCATGTTCTCTTAATTCAGTACTAATTTTCGTTAATAAATTAATCAACTGTTCACTTTTTAACTGAGGCTTTAACAAATAGTCTACTGCACCATATTTAAAAGCTTCTCTGACGTAATCAAATTCACTGAAACTACTTAAAATAATGACTTTAATGTGCGGATATCGCTCCTGTACCACTTTCGTAAAATCTATTCCATTCATGAGTGGCATCACAATATCCACAATCACAATATGAGGATTTAATTCTTCAATTAGCACCAAAGCTTCTTCCCCATTAGCTGCTTCCCCTACTATATTAAAACCATAGCTGTTCCAATCACATAAATATTTAAATCCATTTCTTAAAATCAATTCATCATCGACAATAAGCAATTTGAACAAATCTTTCATTGTCATCCCCCACCTCTATTTATTAAAATTGCATCTAATCACTAATATTTTATACTTTATAAAATTATTACTCTATTTCTAATTCTATCAGAAATCGCTTCCAAATATAATCCTATTATTGGTAAATTTTTTACTATAAACGCTTTCTTCATTCTGATAGTATACAAGTATAAGTTAATTATCATATAGGGGGACTTATCAATGAATAGAAAGAAATTATTTACTTCATTAACTACTTTATTTTCAGTCGTGTTATTATCAACCACTGCGGGTTGTAGTTCTTCAAATAATACATCTGATACAACCACCTCATTGAATTCAAATAAAGTAACGGTTTGGTGTTGGGATCAATCTTTTAACGGAAAAGCTTTATCATTTGCCGAGGAGATTTATCAAAAAGATCATCCAGATTTTGAATTAGAAATCATCGATCTTTCAAAAACTGACTTAGAACAAAAATTAACAACTAACCTAGCTTCAGGTATAACGAATTCATTACCAGATATCATTCTTGTTAACGATACAAATGCTCAAAAATATGTTGAATCATATCCAAATACATTTGCTGACTTAACAAACGCTGTTGACTATTCTAACTTCGTTCCATATAAAGTAGCAAGTGTAACAGTTGAAGACAAAGTATACGGAGTTCCATTTGATGTTGGGGTTGCTGGATTATTCTATCGTACAGATTATTTAGAAGAAGCAGGATTTAGTGCTGAAGACTTACAAAACATCACATGGGATCGCTTTATTGAAATTGGAAAAGTAGTCTATGAAAAAACAGGAAAATACTTATGTACAATTAATCCTAATGATGAAACATTAATTTCAATTATGCTTCAGTCAGCAGGTTCTTGGTTTATTACCGGTGAAAATAAAGGAAACTTCACAGACAACCCTGTTATGGATGAATCATTACAAGTTTATTATGAGTTAGCTTCATCCGGTATTGTAAAACCTGTTACAGGTTGGAGTGAATTTGTAAATAGCTTCAACAATGGAGATGTAGCAACGGTTATTTCTGGAGTATGGCAAATTGCAACAATTATGGATGGTACAGATCAAAGTGGTAAATGGGGAGTTGCACCGATTCCAAGCCTCGATGTCGCTGGGGCAACAAATGCTTCAAATGAAGGTGGATCAAGTTGGTTTGTTTTAGATAATGCTGCAAATAAAGAAATTGCCATTGATTTCTTATCTTCAACTTTTGGAAACAATACTGAACTTTACGAACAATTTTTAACAGAATGTGGTGGTGTGGCATCATACTTGCCAGCATTTGAAAGCGATGTTTTTGCTCAACAAGTAGAATTCTTTGGTGGACAACAAATCTATAGCTTATTCTCTAATTGGTTAACTGAAGTACCTAGTATTTCTTTTGGAACTTACACACAAGAAGCTAAAGATGCACTAAAAAATGAATTACCTAGCATTATTAATGGTTCATCAATTAGTGATTCTCTAGAAAATACTCAAAAATTATTCACACAGCAAGTTCAATAGTTTTACATTGTAGAAAGACTGCTTTGAGTGAGTCGCAAAGACAGCTTAAAGCAGTTTTTCTTTAAGTTAAATAGAAAGCTTAAGGTGATTATGATGAAATTAAAGAATTCTAAATTTAGTAATAATTTAACGGGATGGCTATTTATCATCATTCCAACACTATTGATTTTCATTTTTTCGTTTTATCCAATGATTCAATCATTTATTTTATCTTTTTATTCGGGAAAGGGATTAGTAACAAGTTTTGTTGGAATTAATAACTACATTCGATTGTTCTCAGATCCAATGTTTTTACAAGCCGTATCAAATACATTCCTATACTTAATTATTCAAGTTCCAATCATGCTAATTCTTGGATTAGTGATTGCAAATCTATTAAACTCTCCTAAATTAAAATGTCGTAGCTTTTACCGTACAGCTATTTTCTTACCATGTGTGACATCACTCGTTGCCTACTCTATCCTATTTAAAAGTATCTTTGCATTAGATGGCGTGATTAATAACTTCTTACTATTTATTCATGTCATCGATGAACCCATTGCTTGGCTTCTAGATCCTATTTGGGCAAAAGTTGTTATTATCATTGCCATCACATGGCGATGGACAGGGTATAATATGATTTTTTATTTAGCTTCTATGCAAAATATTGATTCAAGTGTTTATGAAGCTGCTGAAATTGATGGTGCATCAAAGTTTCAACAATTCACCAAAATTACAATTCCTTTATTGAAACCAATTATTTTACTAACAACGATTATGTCGACAAATGGGACCCTTCAATTATTTGATGAAGCCATGAATATTACCAATGGTGGACCAGGTAATTCAACCATGACAATTTCTCAATATATTTATAACTTATCCTTTGTCTATACACCAAACTTTGGTTATGCTGCAACAGTCTCTTACGCCATTGTATTTATGGTGGCGATATTAGCTATTATTCAATTTAAATTGGCGGGTGGTAAAAATGAATAAAATCAGAACAGTTTGCACACATGTATTTCTTTCAATTGCTTCTTTTATTTCAATCTTCCCATTCTTTTGGATGATTGTCGGAATGACGAACTCTTCAACCGATATAGTTAAAGGTAAATTAACATTCGGAAGTGAACTTATCACTAATATTTCAAATTTTTTATCTTCAGTAAATCTAGGTAGTGTCTTATGGACCTCTATTAAAATTTCCGTTTGTGGGACATTTTCAACACTCTTACTTTGTTCAATGGCGGGATATGCATTTGAAATCTATAAGTCAAAATTTAAATCTCGATTAATGGCTTTATTAATGCTTTCAATGATGATGCCTTTCGCAGCATTAATGGTTCCACTCTTTAAAATGTTTAGCGGACTAAACTTAATGAATACAGCAATTGCAGTTGTTTTACCATCTGTCGCAACAGTCTTTATGATTTTCTTCTTCTTACAAAACACGAAATCATTTCCAACTGACTTATTACAATCTGCACGCGTTGATGGCCTAAATGAGTTTCAAGCATTCTTTTACATCTTTATGCCAACGATGAAATCAACTTATGCAGCCGCAGCTATTATTACCTTTATGAGTTATTGGAATAGTTACTTATGGCCTTTAATTGTATTACAAACTCAAGACAATAAAACAATGCCCCTAATTATCTCTTCTCTTGCATCTGCCTACAGTCCTGATTATGGAATGATTATGGTCGCTATCGTTATAACAACAATTCCAACGCTACTTATCTTCTTCTTAATGCAAAAACATTTCGTTGAAGGAATGGTTGGAGCAGTTAAGTAAAATTCACTTTAAGTTAAAATTCCATCTTACTTTCATGCAATTTTTTCATCTCATATTTATTATTTTTAATCTTTTATTATTCAATTTTCTGTAGTCAATAAATCTTCAAGCGTTATTTTTTTATCTACTAAAAAAAATATTTTTTTACTCAATTTTACTTTATTTAATCGCTTTCATCTGATAATATGAGGATGTTAGGTTAACATTTAAGGGGAGACTTAAAAATGGAATCAAATAAAATGAATGTTGCTAGCTTCTTACACGGAGCAGATTATAATCCCGAACAATGGCTAGACCGTCCTGATATCTTAGCTAAAGATATTGAATTAATGAAAGAAGCGAACTGTAATGTCGTTAGTATCGGGATGTTCTCTTGGGCAATGCTAGAGCCAGTTGAAGGTGTTTATAACTTCGATTGGATGGCTAATGTCATTGATCGTTTATATGAAAATGGAATTTATACAATTTTATCTACACCAAGTGGAGCACGACCTAACTGGTTAGCACAAAAATATCCAGAAGTTTTACGTGTTGAAAAAAATCGTGTCCGTAACTTATTTGGACTTCGTCATAATCACTGTTACACTTCACCTATTTACCGTGATAAAGTGGCACAAATTAATGGAGAGTTAGCAAAACGTTTTGCCAATCATCCGGGTGTTATTTTATGGCACTTATCAAATGAATACGGTGGTGAATGTCATTGTCCACTTTGCCAGGAAGCATTCAGAAATTGGTTAAAAGAAAAATATAAAACATTAGATGCTATTAATGATGCCTGGTGGACAACATTCTGGAGTCATCGTTATACATCTTGGGATCAAATCGAAAGTCCCGCACCACATGGTGAAATGATGGTTCATGGTTTAAACTTAGATTGGAATCGTTTCGTTAGCGATCAAACAATCGATTTTATTCGTCACGAGCGTGATAGTGTTAAACCATTTAATCCAAAATTACCAACAACCATCAACATGATGTATTATTTCTTTGGAATTAATTACTTCGATTTAAAAGATGAAATTGATATCGTTTCTTGGGATAGCTACCCGGTTTGGCATAAAGCAACATCAAGTGATTTAAATATCAGTTGCGATACAGCCATGATGCATGATATTATGCGCTCAATTAAAAATGAACCTTTCTTATTAATGGAAAGCACGCCAAGTATGACAAACTGGCAAAATGTCGCGAAACTAAAAAAACCTGGTATGCATATGCTTTCTTCTATGCAAGCTGTTGCTCACGGTTCAAACTCTGTTCAATACTTCCAGTGGCGTAAGAGCCGTGGATCATCGGAAAAATTCCATGGTGCGGTAGTCGACCATTATGGAAAAAGTGATACACGAGTATTCAATGACGTCAAAGAGCTAGGGGCCCGTCTAAAAGGATTATCAGATATTTTAAAAACCAATACTCATCCTGAGGTTGCCATTTTATTCGATTGGGATAATCGCTGGGCAATCGATGATATGCAAGGACCTCGTAATATCGGAATGCACTATAAAGAAACGGTTCAAGAACACTATAAGGCATTCTATGAAATGGGAATTCCAGTTGATTTCGTGGATATGAGCTGTGATATCTCAAAATATAAAGTATTTGTCGCTCCGATGATGTACATGCTTAAATATGGATTTGAAAATAAAATTAAAGAATTCGTTGCAAATGGTGGAACACTCGTGACTACTTACTGGAGTGGCATCGTGAATGAAACTGATCTTTGCTTCCTTGAAGGAACCCCTCACGGTTTAATGGAGGTTGTGGGTCTTCGCAGTGAAGAAATTGATGGATTATTTGATGGAGAAACCAACAGTGCTTCTTCTATCTCATCTCATTGGTTAACAGAAAAAGACTGCTACACCTCATCAGAACTTTGTGACTTAGTCATCCCAAGTACCGCACAAACGTTAATGAAATACAATGAAGACTTCTACAAAGGAATGCCTGCCCTAACCTTAAATCATTTCGGTAAAGGACAAGCGTTCTATATCGCAACTCGTTTTGAAGAATCATTCTACCATGACTTCTACTCTCAATTAGTACAGGAACTTGAATTATCAACGATCCCTGATTTCAATGTTCCTAAAGGAGTTATCGTTTCAACGCGTGATAACTATCGATTCATCCAAAACTTTAACAATCATGAAGTAGAAGCGGAGGCTTTACCAACTCATTACACTGTCGTAGATACTGATAAAGATATCCACCAAAACTTTATTTTAAAACCATTTGAAGTTTTAATTGTAAAAGGCTAAATATCAAAAGGCTAGTTACCTATCCCTGTGGTAACTAGCCTTTTGATTAACTTTCAATATTTAAAATAGTTAATACCTCTTCAAGAGATTTCACACGATAATCTGCTTGCAATTCAGGTTCTCTATTTCCACTTTCATAAAAACACGTTTTAACCTTGGCCTTTTGTCCTAGAAGAATTTCAATTTCTCTATCTCCAACAATCATCGCTTCCTTTGGATGAATCTGATACTTGTCTAGTAAGTAATATATTGCCTCAGGATCTGGTTTTCGCGCAAATTGATTATCTTTTGTCACGATCTCTGTGAATAATTCGACCATTCCATTCTTTCTTAAAATGTCGTAAGTAGTACTCCCTCGATGCGTCAAAATGTAATTATATCTTCCCGCCTCTTTAATTCTTTGACAAACCTCTTTAGCATATGGAAATGGTAACATGTTTGATAAATCAATGTGACTTTTTTCATCTTGATATACCTCAGTTAATTCTTCACCTAATAAAAACTGATTTTGATAATATTGAACGGCTGTTTTTTCAGAATTCAAAAATAGCTTTAAAACCTCATCATACTCAGCTTCAACTTCATACTTTTTTAATGCTCTTAAAAAGGCATTGACCATTCCCGGATAGGAATCAAATAGTGTGCCGTCAAAATCCCAAATAATATGTTTAATCATCATCACGGTCCCTACTCATTTATCCTTAAATTAATTCAATATGATCTAAATCTAATTTATATTTAACATCCTTACGCTCCACAATCACATTAATTTTTTCTTTTAATTCAGGATCT